>JACPDV010000375.1 GCA_016183835.1 Armatimonadota bacterium | reverse complement strand
ACTCGGCCGGCGTCTTCATCGGCGCGGCGCGGAAGTCGGCCGGGAGGACGAGCTTGCCCTGGCGGAAGTTCAGATCCCAGAACTCGTGCGCCGCCCACTCGCACTCGTGCGACGAGATGCTCAGCAGCCCGCCGCCCGCGCCGCGCAGCCGCTCGTACTCGGCGTCGAACTCAGCGATCAGGCGTTGGTCCAGCCCCTCGTCGCCGATCCGGAAGCCGAGGTGGAACCCGTTGGGCGGGCCCCAGTCCTGCTTCAGCACGCCCATGTAATGGTGCGGCAGTCCGCCCAGGCTCACGCAGCTCGAGCAGGTGTAGGTGGGGATGCCCCACTTCCGCAGGATGGGGAAGGCAAACGGCGTGGGCGTGCCCTGCGCGTACGTCGGCGCGTCGCGGCCGAAGGCGGTTCGCCACTCGTCGTAGCCGGCCCGCTCCACGCGCTCGTACTCGCGGACGCCCTCGTCCCAGCTCATGGCCTGCGTGTAGACTGGCACCGTGGGCGGGAAGCTGTGGTTGGTCATGTGGAAGCCCACGTCCTGGGTCTTGAGCGCGGCGATCACGTCGTCCCGGCCGTGACGGCGGAGGGCGCGGAGCTTCTCGGTGGTGACCTTCGGCACGAGCTGGCAGCCGTGGCGGTTGGCGATGTCGGCCAGGCGCAGGGGCACGTCGTCGGTCTGCGGGTTGATGCAGTCCTCGGTGTGGACGGAGAAGAGGATCCGGATCGGAGGCATGGCGCGGGGCTCCTTGGCCGGTGACGGCCGCTACGCCCCTGCAAGCCGCACTCCTGCGATGGCGTCCCCGTTGACTTGTCGGCTCGGCTGTGCCACAACCTGCCCGCGCGGAGTCCTCTTGTGCACCGTAGCGCAGTCCTGTCTGCGGCCCGAACCACTGCCTGCGCGGCCTTGCTGCTCGGCCTGGCGCCGACGCAGGCGACCACCCTGGCCGAGCGGCGGCCGGTCGCCCTGCCCGAGCTCCGCGAGCACTTCGCCGAGCCCGACATGGCCTACGCCCCGTTCGTCTTCTGGTTCTGGGACGAGCCGCTGGACCCGGGCAAGATGACCGAGATGGCGCGCACCATGGCGGGCCAGCGCCTGAACCCTGGGTACGCCCACCCGCGTGCCTCCGGCCCCGGCGTGAGCCCGGCCGCGCCGCTCCCCGTGGAGCAGTGGCTCTCGCCGCTCTGGTTCCAGGCCTTCTCCGGCGCCCTCGGCGAGGCCGAGAAGGCCGGCGGGTACCTGGGCTATTGCGATGAGTACATGTGGCCGAGCTTCGAGGCCGCCGGGCGGATCGCCCGCGAGCATCCCGAGCTCTGCGCCCTGTCGCTGGACTGGCAGACGCTCGAAGCAGCCCCCGGCGCCGAGGTGCGAGTCCCGGCGTGCGCGTTCGCCGTGGTCGCCCGCCGTGCCGAGCCGCCCGCCCCGGCGGCCACGGAGGAGCCGGTCCCGCTGGGCGCCTGGATCTGGCAGCCGGAGCCTGGCGCCGGTCGGCACGAGTGCTTTCTGCGCAAGACCTTCGACCTGCCCGCCGGCGTGGCCGTGACCCGCGCCCGCGTCAGGCTGTCGGTGGACAACCGCTACGTGCTGCTCGTCAACGGGCGCGAGATCGGCCGCGGCGACGACTGGACCGCCGTCGGCGACTACGACGTGACCGCCGCGCTCCGCCCCGGCCGGAACGTGGTCGCCGTGCGCGGCGGCGGCGACGGCGGGGTAGACGCTATGACCCTCGGCCTCCGCGCCGACCTGGTGGACGGACGCCCGGTGGAGGTGCGCTCGGACGCGACCTGGCGCGTCTCCTCCACGGAGGCGCCCGGCTGGGCCGACGCCGGCTTCGAGGATGCCGCCTGGCCGTTTGTACGCGTCGTGGCGGAAGATCCGGCCGCCGAGCCCTGGGGCCTCGCCCTGGCGGGTCCGCACCGCCCCGCCACCATCCTCAGCGCCACCCTTCAGGTCATCAGCCACGGCGAGGCCGTCACCTGGCACGCCCCAGCAGACGGTCCCTGGCGCGTTTACGTCTTCAAGCTGCGACACCACGGCAGCGTCAACTACCTGGACGAGCGCCTGCGGGAAGTCTTCATCCCCATCGCCCACGCGCCGTACGCCGCTGCGCTGGGCGACCGCATGGGCCGCTCGGTGCCCGGCGTGTTCGTCGACAACGAAGGCCAGTACGGCTACCGCCTGGCCTGGTCCGACGACCTGGATCGGCGCTACGCCCGGCGGTGGGGCCGCGACATCCGGCTGTGGATGCCGCTGATGGTGGACCCGGACGTGGAAGGCCGCTCCGCTCGCGCGCGGTGGGAGTGGTTCGAGACGGTTTCCGATCCCTACGCCGAGACGATGGGCCGCGTCAGCCAGTGGCTGGCGGGGCGCGGCATGTACTGCATCTCGAACCTCTGGGAAGAGAGCTTGCAGTGGCAGGCACGCTACGTGGGCGACTTCTTCAAGGTCACGCGCGCCTACACCCTGCCCGGCAACGACTGCCTGGGCCGCAAGGCCCTGGAGGTGCACGACTTCAAGGAGGTCGCCTCGATCTGCGAGTTCGAGGACCGGCGTTTCATGAGCGAGATCATGGGCGCCGGCGGCTGGGACAGCTTCACCCCGGCCTTCATCAAGCAGGCCACCAACTCGGTGGTCGCCTGGGGCGTCGGCCACGTCGTGCCACACGGCGTGTTCACCAACCGCAACCTGCAGGGCAACGGCTGGACCCCGGACTGGTACGCCGAGAACCCGATGTTCTCGGAGCTCCACGTCTGGGCCGACTTCGTCCGCCGCGCCTGCTACCTCAACTCGCAAGGCCGTCAGGCCGCCGATGTGCTGCTGCTCAATCCCATGGACAGCGTCTGGGCCTTGGCCCCCACCGCGGTCTTCGATCCCGCTACGCCGGGCGACCTGTACGGCACCGACGCCGTGTTCGGGGAGCGCATCGCCCACCTCAACCAGGTCTACTCACAAGCCATCCAGCGCCTCACGCAAGAGCGCGTCGAGTTCCTGGCCGCCGACCGCCACTACCTGGGCCAGATGACCGTGCGCGACGGCCGGCTGGTGCGCGGGCCGCTCTCCTTCCGGTCGGTCGTGCTTCCGCCGCTCGACGTGCTGCCGCTGGACGTGGCCCGCCGGCTGCTGGACTTCGCCCGCGCCGGCGGGCGCGTCTATGCGCTGGGAGAACTGCCCTCCGGGTCCACCGACGCCGGCCTGCGCGATCCCGACATGGCCGCCTGCATGGCCGACCTCGCCGCGCAACCCACGTTCACCGCCTGCCAGGGCGTGGACGGCCTGGCCGCCGCCATCGAGGCCGGCGCGCCGGGGCTCGATCAGCACGTGCGCTTCACGCGCGGCGCCTTCGACATGCTGCAACGCCACACCCTCGTCGACGGGCGGAACGCCTTCTGGCTGGCCAACAACGGCTCCGCCTGGCGGCAGGCCGAGGCCCTCTTCGCGGGCTGCTCGGGCAGGCTCACCAAGTGGGACTGCGAGACCGGCCGGCGGCAGGGGGTGCCCTTCGCGGCGGGGGCGGACGGGGCGCTGGTGACGCTCACCTTCCGGCCGTTCGAGGGTTACTGGCTGATCTTCGAAGACGTTCCCGGGGACGCCCCGCTCCCGGCCGCCGAGCCGCCGGCCCCGGTGGCGACGCTCGACGGCCCTTGGACCGTCCGCTTCCCGCCCGATGCGCAGCCGCCGGTGCAGTTCCCCGCGCCCGTGCCCGCGGAGCTGGCGGCGGGAGCCGTGCGCGGCCTCCAGCCGTGGCGAGCCTGGGACCTCGACCGGTTGAGCGGGGTCGCCGACTACACCTGCCGGTTCGCCGTCCCGGAGGGTCTGCGCGGCCCCTGCTACCTGGATCTGGGCACCGTGCTCTACTCCGCGGAGGTCAG
Source organism: Armatimonadota bacterium (assembly GCA_016183835.1). Classification (GTDB taxonomy): domain Bacteria; phylum Armatimonadota; class UBA10988; order UBA10988; family UBA10988; genus JACPDV01. The sequence goes on along the minus strand of JACPDV010000375.1, from coordinate 16,002 downwards.
CCTCAACGGCGACTCTCTCGGCGCGCGGCTCTGGCCCCCGCACGTCTTCGACCTCACCGGCCGTCTGAAGCCGGACGGCAACGAACTGCGGATCCGCGTCGCGAACCTGGTCAACAACAGCTACGGCGACCCGCGGCCGTCCGGGCTGCTCGGTCCGGTGCGCCTGATGCGGGGCCGGCCGGACCTGCCGGCGCAGGGGGCCGCGCTCCTCGGCCCGCGAGGCATTACGGTGGCTCTGCGCGAGCCCACGGCCGACCACTCCCAGCCCGGCTTCTCGGTCCACGACATCCTCGACGAGGACCCGGCGGGGTGGGGTGCCTACGACCCCCGCGCGAAGGAGCCCATCGCGCAGACGGCCGTGGTCGAAACCGTGGCGGACGCCGGGGCGCAGGGGAAGATCACCGAGCTGACCTTCACCCTCCGGCACGCGCACCCGACTCCGGACGGCCTCTGCCTGGGCCGCTTCCGCCTCTCGGCGACGACCGATGACCGCACGACCTTTGCGGACGGGCTCGAAAACGGCGGCGCCATCGCGGCGCACTGGACGGTCCTGACTCCGGCCTCCGCGGTGGCGGAGCTGGGCACGCCGCTGAGCATCCTGCCGGACGGCTCGGTCCTCGCGCCCGCCGGGTCGAGCGGCCTGGACACCTACTACGTCATCTGCCGGACGGCCCTGTTCGGGATCACCGGGTTCCGGATCGAGGCGCTGGAGGACCCGGCGCTGCCGCGCACACCGGGCGGCGTGACCGAGGGCGGGCCGGGGCTGAATCCGGGCGAGGGCAACTTCGTGCTCAGCTACTTCGCCGTGCAGCAGCAGGCGGCAGCGCCCTGAGCGGCGGGCGATACGCCGGCCCTACCGCGGCCCGGTGGCGTAGAGCCCCAGATCGTCGAAGTCCGCGTCGGTGCCCGGCTCCATCGCAAAGGCCGCCACCGTGACGTGCTTCGCCTTGCCGTAGGCCTTGAAGTCCGCCTTGAGCGTCAACTCGTGCCACTGCCCGTCGGGTGCCGCCGTGCGGGTCGTCTCCTGACCCAGCCACTCGAAGTCGCCGTCCAGGAAGTCGAACTTGAGCACCGCCTCGCCGCTCCGCGAGCGGACCCAGCCGCGCAGCTCGTAGCCCTGGGCGGTGTCGACGGCGACCGCGTCGTGAGCCAGGATCACATACGTCGTGTCGCCCTTGATCTGCAACCCGCGCTCGCCGGTGTGCGCGCCGTCCTTGCTCCAGCGCCACCAGGGCTGCTCGTTCGGGTACTTGTAGAGCGTGACCGCCCACGGCCTGGAGCCGACGCCGCTCTCCAGCGTGCCGTTGGCCAGCAGGTTGCGGGGCGCCGCGTCCTCCAGCGTCTCGGCCTGGAGCGTCACGTCGTCGAACGAGGCCGCGCCGTCGCCCACGAGCACGAGCACCAGGCCGACCCGCGTCGCGCCCTCCGGCGGCGCCGTGCGAGGCTGGATCCGGAACTCCTGCCAGTCGGTGCCGGCGCGCACCACCCCGGCCAGTTGCGAGCCGATCAGGTTCGTACCCTGGTAGTAGTCGAGCTTGATCACGGCGTGGCCGGGCCCCACGGTCTTGGCCCAGCCGCCGCCCACGTAGCGCCGGCCGGCCTCCGCCTTCACCCGGGCGGCGAGCACGGCGCCGTATTCGCCGCGGCCCTCGACGGTCCAGCAGGTGTTGCTCTGGTGACCCGGCGTGTCGGAGCGCGTGACGTACTTCCCGTCGGGCGAGGGGGCGAAGACCCAGCCGCGCGGGAGTGCGTCCTCGGGCAGTGGCTCTTCGAGCCCGGCGTTGAGCACCAGGTTGCGCCCGAGCGGCTGCGGCTCGGGCGGGGTGGGGGCGGGCGGCGGGGCGTCGGCGGCCACGCCCTCCTCGGCGGGCGCCTCGCCCGGCATGGCCGTGGCCCGCGGCGCCCACACGCCGCGGCCGGTGCCGCGCGCCACCTGCTCGGCCTTGAGGAACGACTCCTTCAGCGCGTAGTCACGCTCGCGGTCGGCGCGCAGGCGGCCCTGGCGGATCATCTCCAGGTTCGCGAACGGGCCGTTCGGCGCGCGGTAGACATAGGCCTCGACCGTCTCGCCGGCCGGTGGCTCGGCGATTTTCGGGTCGCTCTTCAGGTACACAGACTGGTCGCGCAGGAGCGTGCGGAGCGCGGAAGTCGCGAGGGCGTCGGGCTCCTTGGCCAGCGCGCCCAACAGGTGCACCGTCGCGTCGCGGCCGGCCAGCCGCACCCTGAGCGTGTCGCCGCTGACCACGTCGAGCACCGGCATGGGGGTCAGGTCGGCCCGCACCATCTTGACCTTCTCGCGGATCGGCTCGTTGTCGGGATCGAGCCGGAGGGCGGCCTCCCAGGCGGTGAGCGCCCCGAAGACATCTCCGGCCTGGAACTTCGCCGCGCCGTCCGTCCAGAAGGTGCGGACCACGTCCTTGTCGACCGCCGGGCCATCGGCCTGCGCTGTCGCGAGGCCGGCCGCGAGCAGGATTGCCAGCGCGTGTAGGCTGCGCATCTTTCCCCTCCGTGGGCCCCTCCGCCGGCGGCTCAGCCGCCCGGACGGGGCCCAAGGCTGAATCCATCCAGGTAGTACGTCGTGCCTTCCAGGTTGACCTCCAGGCCGGCCTGGAGGTAGGGATCGGCCTCGCGCATGGCGAGCACGAGCTGCTCCACGGTCACGTCCGCGGCGCCCAGCGCCTTCTGCAGCGCCTCGCCGAGGTCGAAGGCGGCCGCGTGCCACTGCCCGTCGGCCTGCGCGTCGGCGATCGACCCGATCTGCGCGCCTTCGCCGCCCAGGAAGCGCACCCGCTGCCAGGCGCCCGGGACCTTGACGGGCAGGTCGAACCGCGCCGCCGGCGGCGCGCGGTACTGGAAACGGAGCAACGGGCGCTCGCTGACCTTGAACGGCTGGCTCGTCAGCGCGACGCCGAACTCTCCGCCGGCCACCAAGTCGGTGACCTGCAGGCCGTGGTCCCCCTGCGCCGCTACGCCGCCGCGGCTCACGAGCACGTTCGGCGAGAGCGCCGCGCAGGCGCCGAGACCCCGCTCGAAGTCGTTGGCGAAGGGGCTGTCGACCGTCTCGCCACGGTCCGCGCCGGCGACGATCGAGACGAGGTCGGCGAACGGCTGCGGCGGCGCCTGCGCCTCGTGCCAGATCTTCACCCGCGACACGAGCACGCCGTTGTTGACCGAGTAGACCGCGACCTTGCCGCCCGGCAGCGGCTGCTCGTCGGCCACGTTGAACAGCTCCTGGTCGTCCACGCTGCACACCAGCCGGCCGCCGGCGCGGCGAAGGACCAGGTGGAACCAGTGGCGGTGGAACTCCTTCAGCCCCTCGCCCATCGCGGTGACGTACTTGAACTTCGCCGCCTCGGTCTTGTTCTCGGCGAGCAGCTTGCCCTGGCGGTAGAGCTGCGAGCAGGTGTTGTTGCGGGTGGCGTAGAGGAAGCTGTAGCCGCTCAGCGCGTTGCGCCCGTCGCCGCAGACCGTGAGGCAGAGGTCGCTGGGGTGCTGGTAGTGGGGCGCGCCGGGCAGGTCCATCTGGATGCCCGTGAAGGCCTCGACCTGGATGTCGCCGGCGTAGTCGGCCTTGGTCCAGATCAGCGGCTGTGGATCGCGGTGGCCGCCGAAGAAGGACCAGCGCGCGTCGCACTGCCAGCGGTTGATGGTCTCCCACAGCCCCTTGGCCACGTGCCACTCCACCGGCGCCCGCGCGAAGGTGGTGTCGAGGCACTGGGCCGACTCGGTCATCACGCGCCCGAGGTCCACCTCGGGCCCGGTCCAGCGGAGGCCGACGTGCAGCCCGGCCTCCGGCTCCGGCGCCGGGTCGGTGTAGGCCAGCCGCGGCCCGGCCGGGGTGCGCGCCACCAGCAGCCGGCCGCGGCGGTCCAGCCAGATCGCCTCCGCGCCCTCCACGCTCGCCTTCGCCTGCGCCACCGTCTCGCCCCGGCGGCGGATCTGCAGCTCGAGCTGGCGGGTCTTCGGCTCCGCCTGCGCCAGGTAGAGCGAGTAGCCGCTGGCCGCCGACTTGCCGTCCGCCGCCACGAGCAGCTCGACGCTCCGCGCGGCCTCGCCGAAGAGGTCGGCGCCGACCCCCACGCGGCAGTCGCCGTGGAACTGCCCGCGATGCCAGAGCACGCCGTCGGTGCGCCGGTCCGCCGCGGTCCACCAACTGCCCTTGGGCTGCGCCCACTCGGCCATCAGCTCCTCGGACTGGAACTGCTGCGCCACCGGCGGGCCGAAGTCCAAGTCGGTGTCGCGCGGCAGGAACTCGACGGCGAAGCGGTCGTACTCGAGGCCGCTCCCCTCGCCCAGCAGACCGGCCCGGCCGCGTGTCAGCGTGGCCGCCAGGGCCTCGAACACCGGCTGGCCGTCGACGGTGGCACGGACCAGCCCGGACCGGTTCTCCAGCCCCAGGGCGTACCACCGGCCGCGCTCGAACCCGCCGCGCCGCTCGGCGAGCACCCGGGTTTGGCCGCCCGCCACCTGCACCAGTTGCAGCCGGTCGCGCCAGGCGGCCGGCGCCGCGCCGTCGCCCCAGCGGAGGCGCAGGCCGTCGGCCTCGTCGCGCCAGGCGCAGACCAGACCGAAACCGCCGCCCGTTGGCGCCCGCAGCCGGCCCGTGACGCGGTAGTTCTCCCACTCCGGCAGCCCCGTCAGCACCTCGCCCGGCCCACGCTTGAGAAGCTTCACGGTGGACTGGTCGGCGGCCACGCGGTCGGCCCACAGCCCGCTCCCGCGCACCCACCGGCCGCAGCTCGGCTGGGCGAAGTCGTCGGCTACGTCGAAGGCGCCCGCCACCTGGACATCGTCGAAGTCGGCGAAGGTCACCCCCGCCGCCCACAGCCCCACCTTGCCCTCCCCGCGGAGGGGCGCCTCGCTGCCGTCGCCGGCGCCCAGCGCCAGCATCGCGGCCACCGCCGGCTCGCCATCGATCCAAGCCCGCAGCCGGCCGTCCGTCATCTCCACGGCGATCCGGTACCACTGGTCGTCGCGCCACCCGCCGGCGGCTTGAGCCAGCAGGCGCCGCTGCCCATCCTCGACCGACACGAGCCGCCGCTCAGTGCCCTGCCCCTGCCGGCCCCACTCGAAGGCCAGGTAGTGGCCGGGGCCGCCCAGGTTGAGGCACAGCCCGACCGCGGCCGGGGCGGTGGCGCCGGGCTGAGGCGTACCGGGCCGGATCGAGGCCGTGAACCGGTAGGTGTCCCAGAACCACTCCCCGGCCGCCGCGAGGGCCTCGCCGGTCACCTCCTTCGCCCGGTAGGCGAACGGGTTCGAGCTGAAGTTGGGGTTCGGGCGCTTGTCCTCGCGGGCGTACTCCTCGGAGACGCCGCTGGTCTCCCAGGTGCCGCTCAGCGGTGTCCACGCGCCCTGCTGCTGCTTGTCGCGCATGAAATCGTCGTTGAACCACGGCGGCTCGATGCGTTGGAGGGATACCTCCTGCGGGGCGAGCCCCGCCGGCGAGGCGCCGAGCGCCACCTTCGCCGGCGCGGACCCGTCGCTGTAGCCGGTCAGCCACACCCGCCCGTCGACGAGCACCCGTACGCGGCCCGGCTCGTACGAGAGCGTGATCTTCTGCCCGCCCGGCCGCCGCGGGGCGGCGGCCGCGGCCACCAGCTCCTCGCCCGCGCCGTCCCGCCGCTTGCGGTGGAGCCGGAGCGCGGCCCCATCGAGCGTGCAGGCCCAGCGCCGGTCGCTGGGCCCGCCCAGCACGGCCTCGACCCGCCCACCGGCCGGCCACGTCTCAGCCGCCGGCAGCTTGAAGCTGACCTTCAGCGACTCCGCCGGCTCCTCCTCGAGCCACTTCAGGCTGACCGGTCCGGCGGACGGCGGCGGCGCCGCGGGCGGCGCCTTGGCCTCTACCGGGGGCGGTGGCGCGGGAGGTGCCGGGGGCGGTGGCGCGGGAGGTGCCGGGGGCGGTGGCGCGGGAGGTGCCGGGGGCGCCGGCTCGCGGGTGGTCAGCCGCAACGCGTAGACGCAACCGTCCATCGACCCGGCAAACAGCGCTTCGCCGGCGCTTGCCGGCGGCCACATGATGCCGCGAAGATAGGGATCGCCGGCCGGCTGCGGGTTGTCCCAGGTGGCCACGGCGGCGCCCGTCTCCACGTCCACGGCGCTGAGCGAGCCGTTCTTCGAGCCGACGCAGCCGAGCCGGCCGACGAAGGCGGGGGCGGCGGGGAACTCGTCGGCGCCGGCGAGAGTCCACGCCGCCTGCCCGGTGCGGGCGTCGAGCGCGTGCAGCTTGTGGTCGCACGAGCCGAACAGCAGGCGGTCGCCCACGAGCGCCAGGTTGGACCAGTTGGACACGGTGTCGGGGGCGATGGGAGCCTGCGGCGCGTCGTAGCGCCAGACCGGCTGCCCGTCGGCGGCGGCCAGAGCGTGGACCGTGTCGTTGGGGAGCTTGAGGTAGACCCGGTCGGCGGTGACCAGCGGGAGCGAATCGACGATGCCGCCGGCGTCGAACCGCCAGAGCAGCTTGCCGCTCTTGGCGTCCACCACGTGCAGGGCCTTGTCGTGGGAGCCGGCGTAGACCCGGCCGCCGCGGACCACCAGGCCGGAGCCGAGGCGCCCGCCGAGCTGGTAGGTCCAGAGCGGCTTGCCGGTCCGGGCGTCGAGGGCGTACACGGTGGTGCTGTCGCCGGTGCCGAGGTAGAGCCGGCCGTCGCTGAACACCGGCGTGGCGTAGACGATGCCGTCCACCGGCCGGCGCCACACCACGTGGCCGTTCGACGGATTGAGCGCGGCCACCGTGCGGCCCGCGGTGCCGGTGTAGACCAGCCCGCCGCCGACGGCCACGCCGGCCCACAGCACGTCGCCGAGCTCGGACCGCCAGAGCACCTCGCCGTTGGCGGTCTTGACAGCGTAGACGTGGTGGTCGAGCGAGGTGAAGTAGAGCACGCGTCCGGCGACGGTGGGTGCGGAGTAGACCCCGGCGCCGGCCCGGCAACGCCAGAGCAGCTCGAAGCGCGGAGCCGGCTGCTGTCCGCCGCCCGGCGGGGCGAGGAGGGCCAAGAGGATGGCCGCCTGGTACCACGCCGCAATAGCTCGCAACGTCGCTCTCCTCGCCGACCGCACCGGGCAGGCGCGCACAGGCGCAACCCGGACGTGGGCGTGCGGTTCCACGGGGCATGGGGGACTCCTTCCGCGTGCCCGTCAGGGCTGCGGGTCGTGCCGCCGATCATCCCGACAGGCGGAGCAGGAGCCGCTCGGAGACGCGTTGGATCACGTCCCGGGTGCGGTAGCGGCCGTCGGGCCGGACCCGGCCGAAGCAGATCCAGCCGGCGCCGATGAGGACGGCCGCCAGCGCGAACAGCAGCGCATGCCCGTCCACCGCCAACGGGCCGAGGTGGCGCTCGCCGTGTCCGCAGACCTGCAACAGCCCGCCCGCGAGGAGCGGCGCGGCGCCGCCCACCAGGCCCAGCCAGGCGTAGTAGAGCGCCGTGTAGGCGGTGTTCTCGTCGGGCGGGATGACGTCGTTGAGCAGCAGCCGGAGAGCGCCGATGGTGTTGCCGTTGAGCGCCACCCCGTGCGCGAAGTAGAGCACGGCGCAGCAAAGCAGCAGATGCGGCACCTGCCTTGGGAGCAGCAGCCAGCCGAGCGGGATCGCCAGCGCCAGCGCCGTGGCCGACATCAGAACCGGGCGGCTGCCGACGCGGTCGGCGACGCGCCCCCACAGCAGGGCCGACAGGGCGCCGCCGATCATCACCGCGGCCTCCATCGTCACCACGGTGCCCGGCGCCACGCCCAGGCGCTCCCGGAGGAACAGCGGGAGGAAGGTGAGGTAGAGCAGCATGCCGAGGGTGACGCACCCGAGGCCGGCGAGGTAGCGCACGAAGTTGCGGTCCTGCAGGGCGCGGTGCATGTTGGCCGCATGACCCGCGCCGGGCGGCCTCTCCGGGCGGGGCCGGCCGCCGGGCACCGGCACCATCGCGAGCACGCCCAGCACCCCGAACACGCACCCGGCGGCGAGGACCACCAGGAAGCGGCCCGAGCCGGTGCCGCGGCTCACCACCTGCCCCGCTGCCGCCAGCGCCAGGCAAGTGGCGATGGTGCTAAGCACCGTTCCGTTGGCGCTGTAGCGTCCGCGCACCCGGGCCGGGACCGTCTCCTGCTGCCACGGGTACCAGGCGGTCTCGGCCAGCGCGCGCAGCACCGCGAAGGCCGCGACCGCCGCCACCAGGTAGACCACGCCGCCGGCATGCCCGAACCGCCGCATCACCCACGGCAGCAGCAGCAGGCCGACCACCGCCAGCTTGCGGGCCGTCCAGCAGGCCAGGAAGACCCGGCGCCGCCCCAGGCGCGTAGCCACCGGCGCGAACCCCAGGGACACTACGCCGCAGAAGGGCATCAGCGAGAGGAGCATGCCGATCTGCGCCCGCGGCAGGCCCAGCTCCCGGAGGAAGAGGAGGAAGATGGAGCCGAACACGGTCAGGCTGGCGAAGACCGAGTTGAGGGCCTGGTGGGCCAACTGCCACGGCAGGCTGCGGAGCTGGAGCTCCTCCGGCAGCTCGGCCGTTTCCCGGTGCGCGGCCGCGATGGACGTCTCTCGCACCCAGTCACCTCGCTCGATCGCAGGACCCGGCGATGCGGTTCGCGGACGCCACGCATTGTACAGGCCAGCCGAGTATCGCGTGGATGTGCGCTTGGAATGTGGCGACGCGTGACACGCGGCAGGGATCCGGGAGGGGCGACCTGCTGGTCGCCCGCGCTGGGAGGCAGCCGCCCACAAAGGGACCCCGGTCCGGCTTCGACGAGGCCACCCGGGCGCGGCGGGCGACCAGCAGGTCGCCCCTACCGGCGCGCCCGGCTCGCCGGCGACTGACGCGCCAAGCCGCACCCCCGATTGCATCGTCCCGTCGAGCACGAGGACTCATGTGATCGATGAGCAACTGTCATCCGGTTCGGATCCGGGGCATGACCATGCCGTATCGCGCACGTACCGCTCTCCTGCCGTGGCTGCTGCCACTCCTGGCGGCGCTGCCCGCCGCGGCGCGCGCGGCGGACGAGTTCACCCTCGAAGCCCGCGACTTCGACGACGGCAACGCCCAGGTGAGCCTGACGGGGCAGGCCTATGCCGACGGACCGTCCTGCATCTGGAACGGCGGCGAACTGCCGAACCGCGCCGAGTACGTGCTGGCGCTGCCCGTTACCGCGGACTACACCCTCTGGGCGCTGTTCACCGCCGCAGCGTCGCGGCCGGTCGACATCAGCGTGGACGGAGCCAAGGTCCACACGGGGCTCACCGGCGTGACGGGCAGTTGGAACACCAGCTCGGCCCAGTGGGAGCGGCAGTGCACGGCGCACCTCGAGCGCGGCACGCACACCTTCGAGCTGACGTGCGCGGGCCCGTACCCGCACATCTGCGCGCTGCGGTTCGTGTCGTCGGAGCCGTTTCCGGCAGGGTGGCAGCTCGCGCGGCTCAGCCCGGACGAGCGCGCCGAGCGGATGCGGCTTCGCCAGGCCAAAACCAGGGCCGAGGAGAGCATCGCCCTGCTCCAGAGCGTCGACCCGGAGGCGGTGGCGCTGGCCATCGACGACCTGGAACGCGACTTCGCGGGCCGCTACGACGGCGCGGCGCACCGGCAGGCGCTGGCGCGGTTCGTGGGCGAGCGCGCCGCGCTGCTGAAGTCGTTGGCCGACGGGCAGGCCGTGGAGCCCGCCGCCGTGGAGCAGGCCCTGGCCGGCGTGAGGACCGCGCTCCTCGCCAATCCGCTGCTCGATGGGGACCGGCTGATGGTGGTGCGGCGCAACTTCGCCGGCAACGCCGCCCGCAGCGTCACCGGCGGCGACGCCGGCTTCGTGCCGGCCAACTACCTGTCCCACGCCTCCATGGCGCGGACCGGCTGGGACAACGAGGTCGCCGTGCTGACCGGCCTCCGCGACCGTCCCAAGCTGGAGCGTCTGTACCAGCCGGCGAGCGGACGGATCCTCCGTGACGTGCGCCTGGACTGGTCGGGCGAGCGCCTCCTCTTCTCCAGCATCGACGACAAGGGCCGCTGGGCCGTCTTCCAGATGCGGGCCGACGGCGCCGCGCTGGAGCAGATGTCTCCCACGGCTTACCCCGACGTCGACTACTTCGACGCCTGCTGGCTGCCCAACGGCAAGGTGGTGCTCTGCTCCACAGCCAACTACCAGGGGCTGCCGTGTCTCGACGGCGCCGAGCCGATCGCCAGCCTCTATCTGCTCGATCCGGCCACGCGCGGGCTGCGCCAACTGACCTTCGATCAGGACAGCGACAACGATCCGACCGTGCTCAACGATGGCCGCGTCCTGTACCAGCGGTGGGAGTACGGCGACATCCCCCACTACTTCGCGCGCCGCCTGATGTGCATGAACCCGGACGGCACCTCGCAGACCGCGCTGTACGGCCGCAACTCCTGGTTTCCGACGGCGTTCCGGTTCGCCCAGCCGGTGCCGGACCACCCGACGCGCGTGGTGGGGGTCATCAGCGGCCACCACGACTTCGGCGACTGCGGGCGTTTGGCGCTGATCGACCCGGCGCTGGGCAGCGGCTACCCGTTCCGCTTCCATCCGTCGTCGAAGGAGTGGGGAGTCGAGGGCCAGCCGATCGCCGTCACCCCGGAAGTCTTGCCGGCGGAGCGGACCGGCCTCCTGCAGTTGATCCCCGGGCGGGGCAAGGTCGTCCCGGGCACGGTGTGCGACGCCATCGTCACGGACGTCTACCGCAAGGAGCGGCCGGCGCTGACCACCCATCCCTGTCCGCTCAGCAGCAAGTACTACCTGGTCTCGATGAAACCGACCCCGCACAGCCTGTGGGGCATCTATCTGGTGGACGTGTTCGACAACGCCACGCTGATCGCGGAGACGGAGGGCGCCGCTCTGTTCGAGCCCCAGCCGCTGACCGCGCGCAGGCGGCCGCCGGTGATCCCCGACCGCATCGCGCCCACCAGCCGGACGGCGGAGGTGCAGATCCAGGACATCTACAGCGGGCCCGGCCTGCGAGGCGTGCCCCGTGGCACGGTCAAGCGGCTGCGCGTCTTCGCCTACCACTTCGGCTACATGAAGAAGGCCGGGTTCCCGTTGATCGGCACCCAGGCGGGCTGGGACGTGAAGCGGATCCTCGGCACCGCGGCGGTGGAGGCCGACGGCTCCGCCTGCTTCCAGATCCCGGCCAACACGCCGGTCTCGATCCAGCCGCTCGACGGCGAGGGCCGAGCCGTGCAGTGGATGCGCAGTTGGCTGGTCGGCATGCCGGGCGAAGCGGTGTCCTGCGTGGGATGTCATGAGCAACGCATGGCGACGGCGCCGGTCAAGCCCAGCCGGGCCCTCGACCGCGGCTGCGAGCCGCTCCAGCCGTGGTACGGCCCACCGCGGCCGTTCGCCTTCGCGGCCGAGGTCTACCCGGTGCTCGAGCAGTACTGCGGCGGGTGCCACCAGCAGGCGCCGATGGTCGGCCCGCGCAGCCGGCCGTGCTTCAGCGACCCCGACACCGCCTACAACACGCTGCACCCGTACATTCACCGGGGCGGCGTGGAAAGCGACATGGACCTTTTGACCCCGATGGAGTACCACGCCTCGACCAGCGTGTTGATCCAGATGCTCGAGAAGGGGCACCACGGGGTGAAGCTGGCCGCCCTCAGCCGCGAGGCGCGCGAACGGCTCTACTGCTGGATCGACCTGAACGTGCCCCGCGCCGGCAACTGGGACCCGCCGGCCTGGCAGGACCAGGATCAGCGGCAGCGCCGCCGCGAGCTGTCCGTGGTCTTCGCCAACAACAGCGCCGACCCGGAGGGCGAGTACCAGGCGGCGCAGGCGGCCTTCGCCGGGCGCACCCCGACCCCGTTCGCCATGCCCCCGGCGGACGGGCCGGCGGAGCCGGACGGCCTGCATGCTCGTGGCTTCCCGCTGACCGCGGACGAGGCGCGGCAACGGCAGGCCGCCGGCCCGGCCGGCGCGCGACGCACCGTGGACCTGGGCGGCGGCTGCACGATGACCTTCGCCTGGATTCCGGCCGGGGAGTTCGTCATGGGCCGTCTCGACGGCGCCCCCGACGAGCGGCCGCGCAGCGTGGTGCGGATCGACCAGCCGTTTTGGATGTCCGTCACGGAGGTGACCAACGGGCAGTTCGCTCGGTTCGACCCGGACCACGACACGCGCTACGTGGACATGCACTACATGGACCACACCGTTCCCGGGCACATCGCCAACCACCCCGACCAGCCGGTCGCCCGGGTGTCCTGGACCGAGGCGGCGGGCTTCTGCCGGTGGCTGGGCCGCCGGACCGGCCTGGCGGCCGACCTGCCCACCGAGGCGCAGTGGGAATGGGCGGCGCGCGCGGGCACCGAGACGCCGTTCTTCTACGGCACGATGGACACGGAATTCGGCGGCTATGCCAATCTCGCGGACCAGTCGCTGCGCTGGTACCGGATGGGCTTCGACGGTCCCAGCGCCCTGCCACGGCGCTACGAGTACCCGCCGGAGATGAACTTCCCGCTGCACGACGAGCGCTTCCGCGACCACTGGCACGTAGTGGACTACGTCGGCCAGACCGAACCGAACTCCTGGGGCCTGCAGGACGTGGTCGGCAACGTCGGCGAGTGGACGCGCTCGAGCTACCGCGCCTACCTCTACGCCGAAGACGGGCGCAACGACGCGGATTCCGCGGGGCGCCGGGTGGTTCGTGGCGGCTCGTGGGCCGACCGGCCCGCGGACGCCGGGTCGTCCGTGCGCCGCGCGTTCGAGCCGTGGCAGAAGGTGTACGACGTCGGTTTCCGCGTGCTCCTCGCCCCGTAGCGGCGGCGCGACTTCAGGCCGCAGACTCCGCCGTGAGGAGGTCGGCGAAGCCGGCGGGCACCGTTACCGGCGCCCCGGCCTTCCACGTCACGCCCGTGAACAGCCCGCGCCATCGGCTCGGCGCGCCGATGGTGACCGCCTGCTCGCGCTCGGCCCGGCTGACCACCACCGCGAAGCGCGGTCCGGCCTCGTCGGCCAGCAGGTCCGCATGCACCGTGCCGGGCAGCTCGGCCCGCGCCGTGGGGGCGATCCCGGCTGCCGCGACGGCCAGGCGCAGGATGGCCAGCAGCCCGGCGGGATCCCGCTCCGCCGCCTGGCCGAGGTTGGTGCCGCAGTAGAAGACGGTGCCGCGGCCGACCTGCTTCCGGCCGAGGCACGGGACCTGCCCGTCGAAGCTGCCGAGCGATTCGAGGCCGTCGCCGGACAGCTCCGCGTAGCGGTGCGCGCCCCACACCAGTGCGCCACCGGCCATGCGGATGGGGAAGAACGTCCCGCCGGTCGCGCCGAAGTCTCTGAGCGCCTTGCGCACGTCTTCCGGCAGCGCGGGATCGTCGAACGCCTGCGCTTCGCCAAGCCGCAGGTGCCTGGCTGAGGTGGAGTCGGTCTCGCACAGCCCCCACGATTCGGCCAGCCCGCAACCCGGCAGGACCCGGCTGTGGCGGCCGGTGGTGCCGTTGTAGCCGCCCAGGTGCGCCTCGCACACCACCACGCCGCCGTCGCGCACCCACCGGTCGAGCTGCTCGGCCTCGGCCTGCGTCAGGTAGTAGCCGACGGGCATCACCAGCAGCTTCAGGCCCGCCAGCTCGCCGGCCTCAAGCATGCCGCCGGAGACCACCCGGCACGGCACGCTGTCCCAGTAGAGCCCGTTGATCCAGGCCTCCATCGCCGCGTTGAGGCCGTTCACCTGCCCCTGGAGGCAGAAGTGGAAGATCTCGTTCTTCCGGCTGCGCCACACGCCCACCGGTGCGAGCGCGGGGACCGCCTGGCGCAGGGCTTCGGCGTGAGGCTGGAGCGTGGCCCAGAACCGGCGCACGGCTTCGGTCACCGGCCGCGAGCTGCCGTCCGGCTTGACCAGCCCCCAGGCCGGCGATTCCAGGCCCAGCGTCTCGGCACGGTACTGCCAGAAGAGGAAGCCCTTGATGCCCAGGCCGAGCTGCGGCAGGAAGTCGGCCAGCACGCGCGGCAGCTCCACGCGCGGCTGGTGCATGTCGGTGCTGCCGAAGTTGAGGTGGCTCTCGACGTTGTAGCAGACCTTGCCGCGCGCGGCGGAGAGGGCGTGGAGGGCCACCGACGGCAGGCCGTTCATGCTGGCGGCGAACACCTCGCACGGCTCGGCCATGGCGAAGTCGTCGGCGCAGGTCACCGCGCTGAACCAGGTGTTGGGCACCACGTGCAGGTAGCGGACATGCTCCGGGTCGCGCTCCCGCACCACTTCCAGGCGCCAGCGTGCCTCGCCGGTCATGGTGTCCAGGTGGAACTCGCGCCAGTCCACGAAGTCGGTCACGGTGCCGTTGCCGCGCGGCATCTCGACCTGCGGCCAGGTCTCGTAGCACCGGCCCCAGACCGCGTTGAGCCGGTCCAGCTCCCCGTACTTGCCCTGCAGCCAGGCCAGGAACCCGCCGCGGCAGTGCGGGCAGTAGCAGGCCATCGTCTCGAGGTCTGGGATGCGCTGGGGGAAGCACAGCTCCGGCTCGTTCCACACGTCCCACATCTGCAGCGCCGGGTGCGCTCTGAAGTGGTCGACGGCGGCCGCCACAAAGCGCTGCCGGTCGGCGAGCGCGCCGGGGTGGCGGTAGCAGGGGCCGGGATGCCCGCCGACCGACCGGTGCCCCACCGCGTAGGGCTCGATCACGCGGCCGTGGTTGGTGATCTGCCGCGCGTCCGGGTGCGCCTCGTAGAGCCACACCGGCGCGACGTCGAGGATGAAGTTGAGGGTGACACCGAGCCCGTGCTCGGCCGCCAGGTCCATCAGTGGGTCGAGATCGTCGAAGTAGAAGCGGTCGGGCGCGCGGTGCGACCAGCGCCACTGGACGAAGAACTTGACGGCGTTGAAGCCCAGCGTCTGAAGGTTGTCGAAGTCGGCCTCCCAGCACTCGGGCTCCGGCGTGGGGGCGCGGTAGTATTGGCTGCCGAAAAGGAACGGGTAGCGTTCTCGGGTCATCCGCTGCTCCGGTCGAGAACGTTGGCGCGGTCAGCCCACGGCCGGCGTGAGCGGGGTCAGGTCGGCGCGGCTGAGGAGCGGCGCGAAGCGGCCCAGGCTGCGCCGCAGGATGCCCTCGTAGACCTCCGGCAGCGTGGTGGTCTCGCCGCAGTGGAAGGCCAGCAACTGCCGGTCGCGCTTCCAGCTCTCGAGCGTGTGGCGGAAGGTCGCGAGCATGCGCCGGATGCTGAAGGTGCGGGTGATGTGCATGGCCTGCACCAGACGGTGGCTGGTGGTGGCGAGGCGCCGGCGGAGGAGCCCCAGCGACGTGGCGTGGGCCTGCAGCTCGAACATCTTGGCGTAGTACGTCATCGGGTCGTAGTGCTTCGGGATGGTCACCAGGTAGGGCATCTGGTAAAAGTAGAAAGGCATCGTGGTGAGCAGCCGGCCTTCGGCGAGCCAGTGGGCGTGGAGCGGCGTGTTGCCGAAGGGCTGCGGGATGTTGATGGCCGGCCAGGCGAAGGGCGCCTGCGACATGAACTCCTTGGTGGCCTCGACCGGCTCGTCGCCCTCGTCCACATCCAGGCCGAAGACGAAGTTGGCTTGCAGGTAGGGCACATACTCGGCGACCGTTCGCATCTGCTCCACCACCAAGGGCACCTTGGCCGCCCCTTCCACGGCGCCGACCCCGGCCTTCCGCGAGTAGCCCGCCCACGACTCGATCCCCACGCCGATGAAGGCGCAGCGCGTGTCCCGGATGCGGCGCAGCCGGTCGGGGCTCTTCAGCGAGGCCAGCGAGCTCTCCACGACGGTGGGGCTGCGCGACCCCGCCGGGACCTGCTCGAGCAGGTCGAGCACGGTGTCCCACCCGGCGGCCAGGTTCGGGTCGTGGAACGAGACCATCACGCCGGGGTAGTGCTTGGCCAGGAAGTCGATGTCGGCCTTCAGGCGCTCGAGCGGCAAGACGCGGTATTTCGAGCTCCAGTCGATGCAGAAGTCGCAGGAGTAGGGGCAGCCGGTGCTGGCGAGGAGCGGGACCGAGGAGGCGAAGTAGGGCCGCCCACGGAGGAAGGCGGATTGCCGGATGAAGGGCAGCCGCTCCTCGACGGTGGGCAGGTCGTCCAGGT
>JACPDV010000374.1 GCA_016183835.1 Armatimonadota bacterium | reverse complement strand
AAGAACGTCCCGCCGCCCATCCCCTCGATCGGCACCGAGAACGTGTTGAAGTGGTACTGCTCCATCGCCCGGGTCATCTCGCGATCCCACGCCGACCAGTCGATGCTGGGCTGGAGCGCCGCCGGGTCAAGCGGCTCGAACTCGCCGCCGGCGATCAGCTCCTTTCCGCTCGCCACGTCGGTGACCGAGATGTCGTCGTACCAGACCGTGCCCGTCCGGTCGCCGGAGTCCGTCCACGGGCAGGGCCAGAGCGTCAGCCGCACCTGGCTGGCGCCGGGCGGGAAGGCGGCGACGGTGCGGTCGAACGCCTGCCACTGCCCATTGCCCTGCACCCGCATGTCGTTGTTGCGGCCGGACATCCACTGCCCGCCGGCGTCGTAGTGGTTGAAGGTGACGATGAAGTCGTGGCCGGGCGCCGCGGTCTTGTACCAGAAGCGCAGCCGGAGGCCCTTGTCGCCGATGCTCAGCGGCTGGCCGGAGGCGGCGCTGGCGTGCGCGGTGGCGCTCTCGTCCACCAACCGCAGCGAGCTGCGTCCGCCGTGGCGGTCGGCCTCGTCGCGGGCGCCACCGGTCCACGCGCCGGTGCCGGGCCAGGTGACGCGGAACCGGTCCAGCGGCGCGGGGTTGTAGGGCGCGATGTGGTGCGCGCCGTAGGCGGCCCAGTACTTGTCCAGCACCGCGCGCCGCTCGGCCTCGGTGGTCAGCTTGTGGTACCTGAAGACCAGCCCGGGGTCGAAGCCGAAGGCGGTCTGGCAGGTCATCCGGTCGGGCAGCGCGAAGCCGTAGACGTGCACCCGGAGCGGCACCTCGGCCTGCCAGCCCGCCGCCTTGAGGCTCAGCGCGCCGGTGTAGTCGCCCGGCGCGGCGTCGCGCGGCACGATGACCCGCACCCAGAGCGGCTGGTTCCGCCCGGCGGACAGGTCCAGCGGGGCGCGGAGCGGCGGCAGCGGATCGGGCCAGTCGCCCGCCGTGCTCGTGGCGTCGGTGGGCCGCGACACCGGGCAGTAGCGCACGCGCAGGATCTGCACCGCGCTCGCCGGGAGCGCCGCGCCGTTCGGCCCGCTCAGTGCTCCGGCCGAGGCGGTGAAGCCCTGCAGATCGGCGCCCGGCCGCACCACTATCTGGGCGCAGTCCGCCTCGTTCCGCGCCGTCCGGAGCTGCACCGCCTCGCCCGCGCGGGTGGGCACCGGCCGGGTGCGGCTCACCTTCCAACCCGACTCACACCACCACAGCCCCACCTGCGGGCTGCTCCCCGGCAGCGCCGCGCCGAACGACGCGTTGTACAGCTCCGCCACCTGCAGCCCCACGTCCGCCGCGAAGAGCGCCTCCCGCCCGCCGGCCAGGCTGAGCTCGAGCGTCTGCTCGCCCGTAGCGGTCAGCTCGTAGGGCAGCCTGAGCTCCGACGTGCCCGGCGCGATGGTGACGTCCCGCCCCGGCCCGGCCGGCGGCGCCTGGCCCGCTGCGTGCACCGCCACCACCGCCTGCAGTGTGAGCGCCGCGCCGGGATTCACCACCTGCGCGAGCACCTCGTTCCGCCCGCCCGGGAGACCGTCGCCAAGGCCCTGCACCGCCACGCGCAGCCGCGGGTCGGCCTGCCGTACCTCCACGAACCGGGTCTGCCCGCGCAGCTCCGCCGGCGGCCCGTCCACGGTGGCGCTCCACGTCAGGGAGCCCACCTGCAGCGAGCCGGGGTCCGAGTTCTGCCCCACCCGCTCCTTCGCCTTGCCCGTCAGCCGGAGCCAGAGCGTCTCGGCGGGCAGGAGCGCCGCGGGCACCTCCAGGCTGAGCGTGCCGAGCTTCCCACCGCGGCCCAGCTCGGTCCACTCCTGCCCGTCGCGTGACGCCTCCACCACGAGCTGCCCGCTCTGGTACCACGACACGGCGACCTCGGCCGTGGCCCGTGTCTGCCGCCGCCCGGCCAGGCTGAAGCGATAGACCACCTCGCTGTCGGAGCCGAAGACCCAGCGGTTGGAGTTCCAGTTGCACTGGTGGTGGTCGAGCACCCGGCCGTGGTTGCGCGAGTCGCCGCTGTTGAGGCTGAAGCTGTACCGATTGCCCGCCAGCTCCTCGCCGTCGCCGAGGACCAGGTCGCCCTGCCGCGCGTAGACCTCCTGCGCGCCCGTGAGCTGAACCTGGTCGAACTGGAGGGTGCCCCTGACCTGCCACTGTCCGAACCGGAGCCAGCTCTGGTCGGGGTCGAGGCGGGCGGGCGTGACGAAGATGGAGCGGTAGGCGGTCCAGGCTTCGCCGGGGACGCCGATGTCGTGGTTGGCGAAGCTGGGCCCGCTGACGGCGGTGCCGCCCGAGGCGCCAGGGAGCGCCCGGGCGCGGAACCGGAGGCAGTAGACCTGGCTGGGCTGCAGCGCGAGGCCCCTCGAGCGCCAGGAGTTGCTGTCCTGCCCGTCACCAGTGACGGCGAGGCCGTGCCGCCCGTCGAACCCCTCGGCGGCCCACGCGCCCTGCCCGCCCGAGAGCGTCCACGCGGCGGGGTTGTCCGCGCCCTCCTCGAACGACGGGTTGGCGACGGGAACTACCTGGGCGCAAGCGGCGGAGCAGAGGAACACGAGGCAGGCGCAACGGCGCGGCATGGAAGCACTCCTGGCGCGGCGTTCGCGCCGGGCTCCGGGCCTCCTGCCGCGGCCGGACCGGGGCCAGTGGGTCTTGACGACCCTCGCCTCCGGTGCTATCCTGAGCCCTGTGATTTGGGGAGTCGTCTAGCGGCAGGACTGCGGACTCTGGCTCCGTATACGGGGGTTCGAATCCTCCCTCCCCAACTGCGGCCCCATCGTCTAGTGGCCTAGGACACGGGATTCTCGATCCTGAAACAGCGGTTCGACTCCGCTTGGGGCTATTCCCGGCGCTTCGGCAGCAGCCGCAGCGCCGCGTCTGAGAGGAGGCCTGGATGCCGCCTCGCCGGCGACTGGTTTGCCTGGCTCTGCTCAGCTTCTCGGCCCTCGCCCGGGCCGACATCTCCATGCCGTTCCCCCAGTTCGAGCAACGCTGGCGGAGCACCGACGTCGTCCGCGAGCCCCTCTGGCGCGACGTGCTCGCCGGCCGCGAGAACTACGCCGGCAGGCTGCTCGGCCTGACCCTCAAGGTCAACGGGCGCATCGACTCCCAGACGGGCACGCACCTCTTGGGCGCCACCTCGGCCGGCGAGCCCATCGAGGTGCAGTGCGCCGGCGGCTGCCGTATCGGCGACCCCGGACAGTGGCTCGGCGTGCTCGGGCGGCTGCCGGAAGACGCCTCCGGCAACTGGCTGGTCGGCGCCGCCGCCGCGCGGGTGGCCCCGCCGCGGCCGCGCACCGCCACCACCAACACGGTCATTGGCGGCGGCGGCACCGCACCGACCCAGCAGAACACCGCGCCCGCCGGCACGCCGCCGCCGTCCGGCATGGCGCCCCTCAACCCGCAGGGCTACGCCGAGGCGCCACCCGGCAGCAACGTCGCCCCGCTCGCCCCCGAGCAGCTCCACCCGCAGCCGGCCGCGCCTGAGCAGCCGCGCTACGACACCACCGCCCTCGCCCGCCTCGAGCGCTTCATCTCCGAGCGCAACCCGCGCATCAAGGCGGACGAGCGCCGGCTGATCGCCATCGAGGTGTTCAGGTACTCCAACTGGCAGCAGATGCGCTGGGAGTTCTTCGCCGCCCTGCTCGCCGCCGAGTCCGACTTCGACCGCTTCTGCGTCAGCAACAAGGGCGCCATGGGGCTGGGTCAGCTCATGCCCGCCAACTGCGCCGAGTTCGGCGTGGCCGACGCCTTCGACATCAGCCAGAACCTGCGCGGCTCCGCCCAGCACATCGGCGAGTTCCTCGCCAGGTACAGCGCCCTCGACCCCACCGAGCAGTTCAAGCTCGCCCTCGCCTGCTACAACGCCGGGCCCGGCGCGGTCAGCAGGTATGGCGGCGTGCCGCCCTATCGCGAGACCGTCAACTACATCGTCAAGATCGCCCGGCTCTACGTGAGGCTGTGCCAGGAGACGGCGACGGCCAACCGCTGATGGGTGCCGACGTCGCGCTCTTCCGGCTGATCAACTCCGCGGGCGCCACGCGCCTCGGCGACGATCTCTTTCCCTGGATCACCGATGCCGGCGTCCTTCAGCCGCTCCTCATCGCCGCCCTCGCCGGGGTGGTCATCGCCGCCTATGTCCGGCGCGATCTCGACGCGATCCGCTGGGCCTGGACCGTGGTGGCCGTGGCGATCGTCTCCATCTCCCTGTGCGAGCTGATCAACAAGCACCTCATCCGGGCGTACGTGATGCGCCCCCGGCCGCCGCGGACGCTCGCCGACGTGCGGCTGCTGATCGGGCTGGGGCCGTCGTTCAGCTTCGTCTCGAGCCACGCGCACAACGCCGCCGCGGTGTGCGCCACGCTGGCCCGCGCCTGGCCGCGCTGCGCGCCGTATGTGATGGCCTTCGCCGGCGTGGTGGCCTACTCGCGGGTCTACGTGGGGGTGCACTACCCGTCCGACGTGCTGGCCGGCGGGCTGCTCGGGATCCTGGTGAGCGGGGTGCTGTGGCGGTTGGCCGAGCGGCTCCGAGTCCGAGAGGCGGTGGGCGTTGAAATCTGAACCCGAGCCGCGCCGGCCGACCCCGAGCCGTTGGTGGTGGACCGGGCTCCGGCTGGTGGTGGCGGCCGCCCTGGTCGTCTGGCTGCTCGCCAGGGCCCGGAACCGCGAGGCCCTGAGCCAGGTCCAGGTCTCAGTCAGCACGCTGGCGGTCTGCGTGGTGCTCTATGCGCTCTGCCAGGCGCTCAACTGCTGCAAGTGGGGCCTGATCCTCGGCTCCATGGCCTACCCGGTGCGCTTCGGGCGGCTGCTGCGGCTCTACTTCATCGGCATGTTCGCCAACTGGTTCCTGCCCACCAGCGTGGGCGGCGACCTGGTGCGGATGGGCTACCTCACCGCCGAAGGGGTGCCGTTCAGCATTGGCGCGCTGTCGGTCTTCATGCAGCGGTTCACGGGCATGGCGGCCATCCTGCTGATCGGCCTGGTGCTGGGCTTCGGCGGGGTGCTGATGGCCGGCGCCACGGCGGGCCCCTGGCGCGGCACACTGGAAGGGACGGCGGTGCTGGCCCTGGTGGCGCTGGGGGTGGCGGTGGCCCTGGCGGTGCTGGAAGAGCGCTGGCGGCTGGGCGAGCGGCTGCCCGCGGGCCTCGGCCGGCCGTTGAAGAAGGTGGGCGCCGGGCTGCGGGCGATGGGCCGCGCTCCGCTGCTGCTCTTGGCGGTGGTGGTCTTGTCGGTGCTGTTTCAGTCGTGCATGGTGGGCTTGAACGCAATCTTGGGCGCGGCGCTCGGCGTGCGGCTGGCTGCGGTACACTGGACCTGGGTGGTGGCGGTGGCGACGGTATCCGAGATGTTCCCCCTAGCGCCCGGCGGACTGGGCACCCGGGAGCTGACCATGGCGAGCACCTTGCAGCAACTGGGTTTCGCGCAGGGCGCGGCGGTGTCGCTGGCGCTGCAGGCGGCGAAGCTGTTGACCAGCCTGCCCGGCGGCGTGCTGATGCTCGTCGCTGCGCGCAGGGTGGGCCCGCCCGTGGAGGATGCGGCATGAGTGCGGCGGTCGACCAGCCCCATCGGCGCGAGCTGCCTCCGGCGGTTGTGCGGGCGGCCGGGACGGTGGGCTGGGCCGTCACGGCGGCGATGAGCTACCTCGGCGACGTGTTCCTGCTCGGCCGGCAGACGGTGTGGCACATCCTCAGAGGCGAGGTGACGCGGCGCGAGGCCTTCGCGGCGATGCTCATGTGCGGCGTGAAGGGGGTGCCGCTGGTAGCCATCACGGTCTGCTTCAGCGGGATGGTGTTCGCGGTTTACGGGGTGGCGCAGTTCAAGCGGTTGGGCACCACCGAGGTGCTGGGCGCCATCGTGGCGATGTCGATGCTGCGCGAAGTCGCGCCGGTTCTGGCGGCAACGGTGGTGGCGGCGCGCAGCGGCTCGGCCATCGCCGCCGAAGTCTCGACAATGCAGATCACCGAGCAGGTGGAGGCGCTCAGGTCATTGGCCACCAGTCCCGTCGAGTTCCTGGCGGTGCCGCGCTACGTCGCGCTGGTGCTCATGCTGCCGCTCCTGACGCTGGTCGGCGACGTGGCGGGCGTGTATGGCGCGGGGGCGGCCTGCGTGGTGCAAGGGGTGAGCTGGCGGACGTTCTTCAATTCCATCCAGCAGGGCGTGGGTCTCGACTTCCTGGTCATGGGGTGTGTCAAAGCCATCATCTTCGGCGCGCTGATCGCGGTTTCGAGTCTGCGCCAGGGGTTCAGGTGCGGCTACGGCTCCGCGGCGGTGGGCCGCGCCACCACTCAGGCGGTGGTGCTCAACATCTGCTGGATCCACCTCGCCAACCTGCTCCTGGCGGTGGCGACGAACTGAAGGGCGGGGAGACGCATGGCCGACTACTCGATCCTCGACATGCTGCAGCGCCGGATGCGGGACTGTGCCGCGCGGCGACAGCCTTGGCCGGCCGAGCCGGCGGCGATCCGCGCCCGCCAGGCCGCGACCCGCGCGGCCCTGCTCGACTGCCTCGGCACCCGGCCCGACGAAGTGCTCGACCCGCAGCTCCGCGTCGAGGCCGAGATCCCGCTCGACGGCACTGGCGTGATCCAGCAGCGCGTGGTCTACCGCACCGAGGAAGACGTGTGGGTGCCGGCGCACGTCTACCGGCCCGCCGCGGCGACCGGCCCGCTGCCGGGCGTCCTGCTGATCCAGGGCTGGGACCTGGACAAGTGGTCGCTCTCGCCGTTCAAGGTGCAGCTCGCCGAGGCCGGCTACGTGGTGCTCTTCCCCGACAACCGGTTCAGCGGCGAACGGCGCCACGCGGCGACCGGCGCCGCCGAGCAGAACAACCTGCTCCCGGTGTCGGCGCTCTTCGGGCTGACCTTCATGGGCATGAACACCTGGGACAACCAGCGCGGGCTGGACGTGCTGGGCGGGCTGCCCGGGGTGGATGCCGAGCGGCTGGGCGTGGTCGGGCTGTGCTGGGGCGGCATGCAGACCTGGACCCTGGCGGCGCTGGACGAGCGGGTGAAGGTCTGCTGCCCCGTCTGCGGCACCTCCACCTTCGGGGCCCTGGTGAGCGAGTTCGTGGCTTGGACGGGCGGGCACACCTGCTTCGGCACGTACTTCAATGACTGGGCGCGGCACGGGGACATTCAGGACATCGTGGCCTGTATCGCGCCGCGGCCGCTGCTGGTGCAGAACAACGTCAACGACACCTGGTTCCCCATCGCGGGCCTGCACCAGGTGGTGCGCGAGGTGGCGCCGGTCTACGCGGCGCTGGGCGCCGACGGGCTGTTCGAGCACGCGGCGCGGAACACGGTGCACGACATCACCGGGGAGTTCGGCGGGCGGGTGATCGAGTTCCTGGAGCGGCACCTGCGCTGAGCGGCGGTCAGAGCTCGGCGGCCAGCTTCGGGATCTCGAGGGCGGGCAGGGCGGTGACCTTCTCGTGCAGCGGGAAACGATGCGGACCGGGGTAGACCAGCCAGACGTGCTCCAGCTCCAGATCGGCGAGGGCGACGTGCAGTGACTTCGTCATCGCGGGGCGCTCGGACCACTTCACTTCCACACCGTAGAGCTTCCCGCCGGAAGGGAAGACCAGGTCGATCTCGGCGCCGGCGTGGGTGGCCCAGAAGTACGCCTCTCGCAGGCGGTTCGTCTGGAGGATCTGCTCCAGGCAAAAGCCCTCCCAGGAGGCCCCGATCCGGGGATGCGCGAAGAGCTCGTCGCGCCCTTTGAGCGCCAGGAGACCATGGAGCAGCCCGCTGTCGCGGAGGTAGACCTTGGGCGCCTTGACCTGGCGCTTGGCCAGACTTGCGTACCAGGGCGGCAGCTGGCGGACCAGGTAAGTGCCCGTGAGCACATCGAGGCAAGCGCGGACGGCGTGGCCTGAGATGCCGAGGTCACGGCTGAGGGCCGCGGAGTTGAGGGTCTGACCGTGCCAGTGGCCGAGCATCGCCCACAAGCGCGGCAGCGCCGGGGATGCGGGCCCCAGGCCGAGCTGCGGCAGGTCGCGCTCGAGGAAGGTGCGGATGAAGTTGCTGCGCCAAGCGAAGCTGTCGTCGTCGGTGTCGGCGAGGAAGGCGCGGGGGAAGCCACCCCGGAGCCACAGCATCTGTGTGGCGGCGGACCCGACCTCCGCCAGGTCGAATCCGCTCATGTCGACGAACTCGATGCGGCCGGCCAGCGTCTCCGAGGCGCCGCGCACCAGGTCAGGCGAGGCACTGCCGAGCAAGAGGAACCGCGCCGGCGTGCCGGGGCGGTCGGCGAGGACGCGGGCGCAAGGAACAACTCGGGTTGCTGCAGCCGTGCCAGGTCCGACGGTGATTCGAGGTCCAGCCAAGTGGCCTGCTCGCGGTCCACGAACGTCCGGGCCAGGGTCGTCTTGCCGCACTGGCGCGGTCCGAGCAGCGCCGCTACCGGCGCGCGGCCAAGTGCGGTGCGGACGGCCGCCAGATAGTGGGGCCGGAGTACCATGCACGCATTCTATCATGTTGCCGGCCGGGGGGACCAGCGGGATTCAAGGATTAGATCCTCGATAGTCTGATCTTCAAGATCGATTTTTCAAGGATCTGATCCTTGAAAATCTGATCGGATGCACCTGAATTTCAAGGATCGGGCCCTGGACAAGCAGGCCCACGGGACCCACTTGCCTCAGCCCGCGTCCCGCGGCCGCAGCTCCTTGCCCCGGTGCCGGACGATCTCGCCCTCGACCATGTAGATCACGTCCTTCGCAATGCTCTTCGCGTGGTCGGCGACGCGCTCCAGGAAGCGGCTCACGCTCATCAGGTGGACGTAGCTGTCGAGGTGCGGCAGGTCTTCGCGGATGGCGGCCTTGATCTGGTCGTACATCTGGCGGTGGATGGCGTCGATGTCGCGATCGGCCAGCCACACCTCGCGGGCCAGCTCGGGGGAGAGATCGACCAGCGAGTCGATGCTGCCCTTGAGCATCCAACGCGCGCGGGACGCCATCCCGGCGAGGTCGTAGGGCACCGGACAAGGCGGCTGCTCGGACAGGGCCGCGGCGCGGTCGGCGATGTTCACGGCCAAGTCGCCGATCCGCTCCAGCTCGTCGGTGAGCTTCAAGACCACCACCAGAAAGCGGAGGTCGCCGGCCACCGGCTGGTGGAGGGCGAGCACCTTGAGACACTCCTCCTCGATGCGCACTTCGAGGCGGTCGATGGGGCTGTCGCCCTCTTCGACCTCGTGGGCCAGGAGGGCGTCACGCCGCTCGACCGCCGTCACGGCCTTGGCCAGGGCCTCCTCGACCAGCGCGCTCAGCGCGAGGATCTGCTTCTTGAGCAGCTCCACCTCGCGCCGCAAGTGCATCGACATCTCAGGTTCCCTTCCGCGTGCCTCTGAAAGGATGTCTGGTAACCCGGGTCCGCCCCCCTCTCCCACTGGGAGAGGGA
>JACPDV010000061.1 GCA_016183835.1 Armatimonadota bacterium | reverse complement strand
CGACCGACCGGGAGGCGATCGTGGACGAGGTGGTGGAGGAACTGGTGGCGCGCGGCCGGCTCGACTCGGCGCTGATCGCCGGCGAGGAGCCGGTGGTGGACCGGGTGGCGCAGGTCGAGCCGCGGCTGCTGCGCTGTCTCCTGGGCGAGGCCGCGGCGGCTCCGGACTACCCCGAGCGCGCCCTCGACCGCGGCTGCCTCAACCTGCAGCCGTGGTTCACGAACGTGTCGCCGGAGCTGGTGGTGCGGGCGCACGGGCTGGGGCTGACCGTGCACCCGTTCTTCGCCGACGACGAGGCGCGGATGCGGCTCTGGATGGGCTACGGCGTGGACGGGATCCTGACCAACGAGCCGGCGCTGATGCAGCGGGTGGTGGCGTCCGGCTGACCGCTGTGGTATCACAGGGTCTGCGGGATGACGGCATGGCGGTGACCACCGACAGCTTCACCGAGGGCCGGCTCCGGGAGCGGCTGGGCGAGGCGCCCCCGCGGCGGGAGGACGGCACCTACCTGCTCGCCGGGGCGAACCTGGCGCGCCTCAGCCTGACCAAGGCGCAGCTCCACGGCGCCGACCTGCGCGCCGCCTCGCTGCTGGGCTGCGACCTGATGCGCGCCGACCTGGGCGGCGCCGACCTGCGCGGGGCGGACCTCAGCGACAGCAAGCTGCAGCTCGCCGACCTCACGCTTGCCGATCTCCGCGCGGCCCTCCTCCGCAACGCCGTTCTGAACGGCACCAAGGTCTACGGCGCCCGCTTCGCCGGGGCCAATCTTTCCCGCGCGCTGCTCCGCGGCGTGGCCTTGTGGGAGACCGACCTCGAACCGGGCGACCTCGAGGCGGCGGGCGAGGTGGATTTCGCCGACGCGCTGCGCGCGGCCGATCCCGGGCTGGACTCGGTGGTGAAGGCGCTGGACTGGATGACCCTGATCGGCGGCGACCACGAGCGCTACGCCCTGCAGCAGCTCCTGCGGCAGCGCGCGTGGCGGCGCTGGCAGCGGCGGGTGCGCGACGTGGTCAGGGCCATCGACCAGCGGATCGGCCCGCTGTCGAGCCGCTCGATCTCGCTCGCGGCGCCGAGCCAGGCCACGGACCGGAGCGTCAGCCGGGCCGCCACGCCCGCGGAGGGGGCCGGGCCGCGGAGCCTCTCGCGGCTGCCCGGCGAAGCCGGCGCGGAGCCCGCGGAGGAGTCTTGACGACCCCCGTGAGAGCGCCTATACTCAGGCCCGACCCGGGCGTGTAGCTCAGCGGAAGAGCGCTTGACTCACATTCAAGAGGTCGGTGGTTCGAGACCACCCACGCCCATCCCCCGCGGCCCCGCTGCGGGGTTTTGCTTTGGGCGGAACCCTATGAGCGCCAGGCACAGGCACCCGTGGACGGTGGTCGTCGTGGGTTTGCTGGCGCTCCTCGGGCGGCCCGCGGCCGGCGTGGGCGACGCCTACCTCGACCTCCTCGACAGCGCCACCCAGCGCGCGGAACAGGGCACCTGGGACATCGCGTTCAAGGACTTCAGCGCCGCCTCGCAGCTCGACCCCGCCGACCCGCTGGGCTACCTGGGCCAGGCCCTGTCGCTCCTCGCGGGCGGCCGGGTGGACGATGCCGCCGCGCTCTTCCGCCGCGCCGAGCAGTGCGGCCGCGCCGGGGGTGCGGCGCTCTCCGGGCTCGGCTTCTGCTACTTCCAGGCCGGCCGGCTCGAGGAAGCCGCCGGCTACTTCGAGCGCGCCGGGCGGGCCGACCCGCAGCTCGCCGCGCCGCCTTTCTACCGCGGCGTGATCGACCTCTGCCGCGATCGGCTCGACGAGGCCGATCCGCTCCTCAAGCGCGCCGGCGAGCTGGGCCTGCCGAAGGTGATCCTCGACTTCACTCAGGCCCTGCGGCTGCTCGCCGCGGGCCGGTTCGAGGCCGCGGCGGCCGGGTTGCGCAAGCTCCAGCCGCAGACCGCCACGCGCGTCGCCGCGCTGCCGCTCTCGCTGCCGGTGCAGACCGAAGAGCTGCCCGACCATCGCTTCCGCCTCCGCGTGCCGCTCGGCGCCACGCTCGACGCCCGCGTGGCGCCCGCCGCGGCCGCGCCCGTGGTCGCAGCCGCCCAGCCCGCCGAGGTGGGCAATCTGACCATCGACCAGCCGCTCCCCGGCGCCGTCGTCTCCGGCAGGCTCCCCATCCGTCTCCGGCTCCGCGAGGCGTACCTGTTCAAGTACATCGTGGTCAGCGTGGACGGCAAGTCGCGCGGGATGACCAACCGCGAGCCCTTCTACGTGGTCTGGGATACGGCTCAGTTCGCCGACGGGCCGCACGAGATCACCGCCCGCGCCGTGGGCGACGTGGAGATCCAGGTGGCCGCCACGGTCACCGTGCAGAATCACGCCGCCCCGGACCGCGACCCGCACGATCCGGTTCGCCACCGCAGCTACACGCGCCGCCTGGCCGCGCTCCTGACCCACGGGCTGCCGCCCGCCGCGGTGGAGTCGCTGCTCTTGCAGGCCTACCGGCGGCAGGACCCTGAGCTGGCGCTGGACCTTTGTGAGCGAGTGCTCGCCGCCGATCCCAAGCGCGGCGACGTGGTGGAGCAGCTCGTTGGCCTCTACCGCTCGCAGGGGCTGGCCATCGACCCGAGCACCATCTCCGAGCCGCACCGCGGCATCCCGGGCGGCATGCGCGTGGCGCTCTCGTTCGACGACGGCCCGCGGCCCGAGTACACCCCGCCCATCCTCGAGCTGCTCAAGCAGTACAAGGCGCGCGCCACCTTCATGGTCACCGGCCGGATGACGGAGCGCTACCCCGAGCTGGTGAGCAGCATCGCCGCCGCCGGGCACGAGATCGGCAACCACACCTACGACCACCTCCGGCTGGACAGCATCGGCCGCGACGAGGTCGTCTTTCAGTTGGTCAAGACCAAAGTGGTCCTGGACAACCTGCTGGGCGGCAGCGCGCGCTTCTACCGGCCGCCGGGCGGGCACTACAATCCGGCCGTCCGCGAAGTCTCCGCCGCGCTGGGCTACTACCCGGTGTTCTGGAGCATCAACTGCGGCGACTACAAGTCGCTCGCCGGGCCCGAGGGCGCCGAAGCCGTGATGCGCCGGGTCATGGACGGGGCCATCCTGCTCCTCCACAACGGCCCGGACAACACGCTGCCGATGCTGCCCTACCTGCTCGAGCGGCTCCGGCGGGCGGGCTTCAGGATGGTGACGGTGTCGGACATCCTGCGGCCGCCGGCCGACGTGGTGGTCACCGAGCGCACCGAGGCCGGGCCGCTCTCGGCGCAGCGGATCGAGTCTTTCGCGGGAACGGAGTGAGATGGTCGGTCTCTGGGCGTGGCTCCTGCTTCAAGCGGCCGTGGTGACGCCCCCGCTCCTCGATCCCAACGTCGTCGAGTTCCCCGACAGCTCGCTGGTCGACTTCGGCCCGCTGCGCGACGGCGATCGCAAGGGCCACGGCTACCTCAAGGTCGACGGCCAGGGCCACTTCGTCTGGGCCGACGGCCGCCGCGCCCGCTTCTGGGGCATCAACGTGGCGGTCGAGAGCGTGTTCCAGCCGTTCGACCGGATCGACACCTGCGTCGAACGGATCCGCCGCGCCGGGTTCAACCTGGTCCGCATCCACCACGTGGACGGCACCGACCGCGGGATCCTCAAGCCCGACGGCGGCAGGCTCGCCTTCGACGAGCCGCGCCTCAAGTGCCTCGACTACTGGATCGATCGGCTCGGGCGCGCCGGGATCGGGGTCTACCTCGATCTCCTCGACTTCCGCGAATTCAGCGGCGCCGACGGTGTGCTCAACGCCTCCGCGCTGGGCCGCGGCGCCAAGCCTTACGCCGTCTTCGACGACAAGCTGATCGCCCTTCAGCAGCTGTACGCCAAGGCGCTCCTGCGCGACCACGTGAACCCGTTCAACGGCATGCCTTACGCGGACGATCCCGCCGTGGTGATGCTCGAGCTGTTCGACGAGAACGGGCTCTTCATCCGCCGCCGCGACTGGAGCAAGCTCGCCTCGCCCTTCGTCGAGGCACTGAGCCAGCGCTGGAACGCCTTCCTCCTCAAGCGCTACGGCTCGACCGAGGCGTTGGCGGCGGCGTGGGCGCGGTCCGGCGTGCCGCAGCCGCTCTTCCCCGGGCAGCGCGTCGAGGCCGGCACCGTGTCGCTCCCCGAGTTCAACCTGGCGCTCGACACGCCGCCCGAATCCGCCGTGGACCGGCTGCGCCGCGCGCAGGCCAGCGACGCCGCCCGGTTCGCCTACGAGGTGCATCGCGCCTACTTCCGCACCATGCGCGACTATCTGCGGAAGGACGTGGGCGTCAAAGTGCCGCTCAGCGCCGTGGGCGACGGCCAGATCGTGCCCGACCTGCTCTCCGTGGCCGAGGAGCTCGACTTCATCGGCACCAACTACTACTGGGACCACCCCGCCTTCCGCGCCGCCCGCGAGTGGCAGCTCCCCTACTTCTTCAGGTGCAACAGCCCGCTCACCGCCGCCGGCTCGGAAGCCTTCGCCCCCATCGTCGCCGCCGCCCGGATGAGCCGCAAGCCGCTCGTGGTGCGCGAGTGGAACCACTGCTTCCCCAACCCGGACCGCGCCACGGGGATGCTCGACGCCGCCGCCTACGCCGCCCTCCAGGACGTCGATGCGATGGTGCTGTTCACCTACGGCACCATCCCCACGCAGCGCAAGATCGGCCTCTTCGACGTCCACCAGGATCCCGCCCGGTGGGGCGTGGCCGGCGTCCTCGGCGAGGTCTTCATGAGCCAGGCCGTCGCCCCGGCGCGCCGCCGCGTGGAGATCGCCTTCAGCGACGTGGACACGTTCCTCTTCAAGGACTACCACACCGACCTCCACAATCTGGCCTGGACGTCGCGCGTGGCCACCCGCTGCTTCCCGGCCGAGCTGACGTGCGACGCCGACCTGACCATCAACAGCGGCCGCAGCTCGGCCGGCGTGTACCACGGCGGACCGCTGCTCCTCTCCCGCCAGGATCCCTCGCTCAACACCGCCTGCGAGCCGGTGTGGGTCACGCCCTCCCACTTCGGCTACCCGCTCCCCCTGGCCCAGGGCGGGCCCGACCTCTACTACTGGGACGGCACGCTGCTCTACGACCAGGGCGTGCACAGCCGCGG
>JACPDV010000362.1 GCA_016183835.1 Armatimonadota bacterium | reverse complement strand
TCGGAGAGCTGTCCCGGCCGCTCCCCGAGCCCCTCGCCGCCGCCCTCGGCAGCCAGGGCATCAGCCAGCTCTACACCCACCAGTGCCAGGCCCTCGAAGCCGCCCGCGCCGGCGAGAGCCTCGTGGTCGCCACCGGCACCGCCTCCGGCAAGACCCTCTGCTACAACCTGCCCGTCCTCGAACACTGGCTCGGCGACCCGGACGCCCGCGCGCTCTACCTCTTCCCCACCAAGGCCCTCGCCCAGGACCAGCTCCGCGCACTCCTCCGGTACCGCGAGCGCGACGCCCGGCTCGACCCCGACTCCGGCACCTACGACGGCGATACGCCCGCCGCCATGCGCACCAAGCTCCGGGACCACGGCCGCATCATCCTCACCAACCCGGACATGCTCCACTCGGGCATCCTCCCCCAGCACGCCCGCTGGTCCGACTTCCTGACCAAGCTGCGCTACGTGGTGGTCGACGAGGTCCACACTTACCGCGGCATCTTCGGCAGCAACGTGGCCAACGTGCTCCTCCGGCTCCGCCGGATCTGCGAGCATTACGGCGTGGATCCGCAGTTCATCTGCTGCAGTGCCACCATCGCCAACCCCGACGAGCACGCCGCCAACCTGATCGGCCGCCCCATCCGCCTGGTGGACGACGACGGCTCGCCCCGCGGCCCTCGCCGCTTCGTGCTTTGGAACCCGCCCATCACCGATGACCACCTGGGCCGCCGCTCCAGCCCTAACGTCGAAGCCCAGGCGCTGTTCTGCGAGCTGGTGCGCAACGACGTGCAGACCATCTGCTTCGCCCGCGCAAGGGTGGTCGCCGAGCTGCTCTACCGTTACTCCAAAGACGCCCTCGGCCGCATCAGTCCGAAACTCGCCGGCGCCATCCGCGCCTATCGCGGCGGCTACCTGGCCGAGGAGCGGCGCGAGATCGAGCAGCAGCTCTTCAGCGGAGAGCTGCGTGGCGTCTTCTCCACCAACGCGCTCGAGCTGGGCATCGACGTGGGCGGGCTGGACGCCTGCCTGATCGTCGGCTACCCGGGCAGCATCGCCAGCGTCTGGCAGCAGGCCGGGCGCGCCGGACGCGGCAGCGACGAGGCCCTCGTAATCCTGATCGCCAGCGAGAACCCCATCGATCAGTACCTCGTCTCCAACCCCGAGTACTTCTTCGGCCAGAGCCCCGAGCACGCCATCATCGACCGGCAGAACATGCACATCCTGGTCGGCCACCTGCGCTGCGCGGTGATGGAGCTGCCGGTGCGCATCGCCGAGCTGGAGCGCTTCGGCGAGTACACCGCGGCGATCCTCGACCTGCTCGAGGAAGACGGCCAGGTGCGCCGCGAGCGGGACGGGTGGGTGTGGTGCGGGAAGGGCTATCCCGCCGCGGACATCGGGCTGCGGACGATGTCGGAGAACACCTACAACATCATCGACACCGCGGACCAGTCGGTGATCGGCACGGTCGACGAGATCAGCGCCTTCACCCTGGTCCACGAGCAGGCGATCTACCTCCACCACGGCGAGACCTGGTTCGTCGAGAAACTCGACCTGGCCGAGAAGAACGCCTACGTCCATCGCATCGCCGCTGAGTACTACACCAACGCCGTCACCGAGACCAAGATCAAGCTGGATGTGACCGAGGAAGAGGGGCAGTTCAAGGAGTGCCGGACGGGCTTCGGCGACGTGACGGTGACCATCTTCACGCTCATGTTCCGCAAAGTGAAGTTCTACTCGTCGGACGCGCTGGGGTTCGGCAACCTCGACCTGCCGCCGCAGCCGCTGGAAACCAGCGCGATGTGGGCCATCCCGCCGGCGGCCGCCCTGCACCTGGTGCGCGACCACGGCCGCGTGCCCGCCGAGGGGATGCTGGGCATCGCCAACGTGCTGGTGGACATCGTCCCGCTGTATGTGCTCTGCGATTACGCCGACATCGGCTGCGTGGTCGACAGCGGCAACCACGGCGCGCCGAGCATCTTCATCTACGACCGCTACCCGGGTGGGCTGGGCTTCGCCCACAAGGCCTACGAGCTGCTGTCGGGGATCCTGGAGGCGTGTGTCTTCCTGATCCACCACTGCCCCTGCGAGCGCGGCTGTCCAAGCTGCGTGGGCTCCACGGCGCGCAACTTCGTTCACTACGACGCCGAGGGCGAGGCGCGCGAGCGGATCCCCGACAAGGAGGCGGCGCTGGTGATCCTGCACCACCTGCTCGGCCTGGAGCCGTACGTGCCGAAGCCGCTGGAGCCGGGCGAGCGAGCGCGGGCCGAGGAGCCGCCGGCGGAGGTGCCGATCAAGCGCCTGCCTGAGGGGGTCGAGCAGAAGATCCGCAAGCGTTTGAGGGGGATGCGGCGGAGGTGAGTCGTTACCGCCCCGAGTCGTACCGCCGCCGGCCGCAGACCATCAGCCCGAGCTGATTCTCTTTGCGCGCCTCGGCCGCCCGCTGCTCGTTCGCCGCGCGATTCTCCGTGGTGGTGCCGCCGATGACCACGTAGTCGTCCGCCAGGCGATAGCGGTGAATGAAGACCGGCCGCGCACTGTTCGAGTTGTTCTCTTTCGAGCCGTGGATGGTCCGCACGTGGAAGAAGATCGCATCGCCCGGCCCGCCGCAGATGGGCAGCGCTCGTTCCCAGGGCCACTCGTCCTCGTCCAGGCCCAGGTGGGAAAAGGTGTCGATGTGCTTGAGCTGCCCCAGCCGGTGCGAGCCGGGCACCACGTGGAGTGCGCCGTTGACGAGGTCAGTGTCCACCAGGTACGTCAGCACCCCGCACGGCCCCTCGTACTTGTGCTCGAAGTAGGCTGAATCCTGATGCAGCTTCTTCGGATGCCCGCCCACCGGCTCCTTGTAGAGGCACTGCCCGTGCATGAACAGCTCCACGTCGGGCCCCAGGATGGCCGAGACCAGACCCACCAGCTTCGGGTCGAACGCGCTGCGGAAGAACGCCGCGCTGTGGTGGTAGTTACAGCCCAAGACCATGATCTGCTTGT
>JACPDV010000361.1 GCA_016183835.1 Armatimonadota bacterium | reverse complement strand
GCGCGCGCCGGCGCCGGCCGGGGACGCGTTGGTGGCGACCGTCTCGCGGCACTCGGTGACGAACGCCGCCTCGCGGCTGACCCGCTCGAGCAGCGCCCGGCTGCAGGCCAGCGCGGCGCCGGCGCCGCCGTCGCGGTCGAACGCCAGATCGAGCAGCTCGACGGCAAGCTGGCGCGGCAGGCCGTCCTCGAGGTCGAACGCCGCGAGCCGTTTGCCGCGGTCGCGCATCCGGGCGTGGACGCCGCCGGCCGAGGTCAGCGGCGGCGTGTCGGGCACCTCCATGCAGAGGTTGTTGATCCGTCCGGTGGTCTCGCGCAGCCAGTCGTTCTCGTTGAACGTCTGGCCCGCCACGAGCTGCGGCCGGCCGACCATGCCGCGGAGGGTGGCGCGCACCTCGTCGCCGGTCTCGACGCCGAGGACCAGGCGGGCCAGCTCGTCGCCGGCCAGGCCGTCGCCGCCGGTCTCGTGCGGCCGATGGGCCTTGTAGAGCGCGGGGTCCTCGTGCGCGCCGAGCTTGCGGCGCCACTTGCGGAGCAGGTCGCCGGCCTTCGGATCGCCCAGGTCGTCGGTCGCGGCGCCGGCGGGCGGCACGGGCAATCTGGCCCAGCGCGCGGCCAGCTTGCGCACGGCCAGGCCGAAGGCCAGCTTGTGGTGCATCACCGCCGGCACCTCGCGGGTGGTCACGCCGAGGGTCATGAGGACCGCCGGGTAGCTCTGGCGGTAGCGCGACTCGGCGCTCCGGGCCTGGATGTCCTCGAGCCGGGCAAGGTGTTCGTTGAGCAGCGTGCCGACCCACGGGGGCGGGGTACCGTCGACCGGCGCCATGGTGCCGTCGGCCGCGGCGTAGACCGCCTCGCTGAGCAGGAACTCAGCGATCTTCTGCTCCAGGAGCTCCAGCGCGCGCTGCGACTTGACGTCCACCTGCGGGTCGTTGAACAGCGCGCCGCTCCGGTAGAGCGACGGTTCCACCACGTAGGTAAAATCGAACGGCGTCCGCCCCGCCAGCGGCTGTCCGGGACGGATCGGCAAGGTGGTGTCGTTGGGGAAGGACACCGGATAGGCCGCCCGGTAGCCCTTGCCAGTGAGGTAGTGGTTGAGCTCGGTCAGCACGCCCGCCGAGTTACCGCGGAGCTTGTCTTCGGTGACCCAGTTGCTGGCCAGCCCGACGATCCCGAACAGCCGGGTGTCCTCCTCATACGCCTGCCCGGCCATCGACCAGCGCACGAAATAGCCCATGTCCGCGAGGGTCGAGCTGCCGGTGCCGCCCCCGGCCGAACCCACCAGGTAGATGCGCAGAATGTGCCCGGACACCTGGGGCCGCACGGTCAGGTACGCGGGCTCTACCCCCGCGATCGGCCGGCCCGCCTGCGCGGTCCGCGCCGCAAACAGGCCTTGCAGCGCGTTGCGGATCTTGGTCTGCAGGGCGAGCAGATTCTTGCTGGCGAGGAAGCTGATGTGACCCACCTGCCGGACGCCCTTGGCCCCGCCGGTGCTGCCGGAGCGGAGCACGTTCATGGACTGCGGATAGAGGCTGTCCGCCAGCTCCAGCTCCATCGCCAACGGGCTGTCCATGCTGGCTACCAGCTCCGCGCCGTCCTGCGGGCCGATGCCGATGGAGACGCCCGAGGCTTCGCTCTTCGCCTCCAGGTTCCCGTCGTCGGTGTCGACGTACAGGTACTGGATGAAGGGCAGTCGATCGGTGCCCACCCGCTGCCGCAGACGGCGGCGGAAGCGGTTGATCACGTTCCGCCCGGTGCCTCCCATCCCGATCAGCAGGATCGGGTTCACAGCGATGTCCATCACGGCCCTCCTCGGCGCAGGACGAGCGGCTCAGTTCGCGGCCGGCCGCGGACTGGGTCCGGGCGGCACAAGCCACACGCAGGCCAGCCAGGCAAGGCACAGGCCCAGCACCAGCCACGACGCCACCGGGGTGCCCGCCTGCCAGAAGAACAGCTTGCCGGTGGTCATCGGCACGAGGCACCCGGCGGCCACCCAGGCGAGTGGGCAGACCAGCGTGTCGGCCAGGCGGATCGCCAGGTGCTCGTTCAGGTTAGCGCCCCGGTGGAGCACCGGGAAAAGGATGAAGTGGCCCACGATCAGCGTGGCCGCGAAGACGATGGCCATCGCCAGACCCACCACGGAAGCGTTGTCACCCATCCGCGATCCTCCCTTCCCGTCAGCGTCCGCAGAAGCTGTCGAAGACCCACTGCGGCCGCACCGCGAGGGCCAGCAGCAGCGCCAGGAGCGCGGCGGCGAGCCCGCCCCAGAGCTGCGCCCGCCAGCCCGCGTGCAGCGACCGCACCGCCGCCTTCAGATCCTCGTACTGCAGCGGCACCCAGCCGCCGTCCTCGAGGCGGAACTCGAAGCGGAGCTGCTCCATCCGCCCGGCGTCCCGCGGCAGGCGCGGCACGTTGTCCTCGCCCACCACCCCGCCCGTGACCCGGTAGCGCTCGAACAGCACCATCCGCCCGCCCGCCGAGTCGATCTCGAGCCGGCCCACCTGCTGGTTCAGCATCTGGCGCTGGAGCAGCGTGTCGGTCACCGCCGGCATCGGGATCTCCAGGCTCCGCCGCCCGCCGGCGGCGTCGGGCGCGCCGCCCTGCACCACCAGGTCGAAGTCGTCGCCCACCCGCGCCGGGGGGTTGTCGTACTCACTCAGCCACTGGACCACGATGTGGCGCGCCCGGGCCAGCGCCGGGAGCGCCACGCAGAGCCCCACCAGCGCCACCAGCCCGCACACCAGATAGAGCCACACCGGGTAGCGCAGGTGCGCTCCCGTGGGCATCAAACGGTTGGTCGCCGCGCCGCGTTCCGGGTTGCGGTCGGCGACCGAGATGAAGACCCAGAACTGGCTCGGCTTGGCCACGTCGCGGAGCATCAGCGGGATGGTCGTGAAGGGCAGGCTGCCGCCGCCGCCGCCCGGCGCGCGCAGGCCGCTGACCGTGACGTACGGCGTGTCGGTGGCGTCGTTGTTCTGCCGGTCGCTGAAGAGGAGCACCACCGCGCGGCGCGCGGGG
>JACPDV010000351.1 GCA_016183835.1 Armatimonadota bacterium | reverse complement strand
GCTGCGCTTGAGCACCACCGGCGTGCCGCAGATGTCGCCGGTCCAGATCTGTTCCAGCGCCGTCGGCGCGAAGGCGGCGCGAGCGGGCCGCTGCGCGGCCGACAGGTCGCGCAGGATGGCCTGGATGTCCTCCTCGAGCGTCCCCATGCGCGCCTCCTTCCCCGTCCCGCCGCGCGGACCTCTCGGGGCTACTCCAGGGCCCCCAGCTCACGCATCGCCCGGGGCGCCACCAGCGCGGCGAAGGCGTCCACCGACTCGGCGCGGCCGAGCCCGATCAGGATGTCGCCGGCCGACAGCACCCGGTCGGCGCTCGGGTTGACCGTCAGCTCGCCGCCGCCCGCACCCTTGACCGCCACCAGCATCACGTTGGACTGCTCGCGCAGCCCGGAATCGCGCAGCCGCTTGCCGCACACCGTGGAGCCCGCCTCCAGGATCGCCTCGCGGATCCGCAGCCCGCCCGGCGAGTCCGCCGCGTAGCCCTCGAACAGCTCCGCCGCGTGCGGCGACAGCGCCGTCATCGCCAGCCGCTGCGCCCCGATCTCGTACGGCGAGATCACCACCGTCGCGCCGGCCCGGCGGAGCTTCTCCTCCACCCCGGCCGCGATGGCGTTGGCGGCGATGAAGATCCCCGGGCTCATCCCCCGCGCGCAAAGCGTGACGAAGACGTTGACCGGGTCGTTGCGGGTGACCGAGAGGATCCCGGCGGCGCGCGCCAGCCCCGCCTCGCGGAGCGTCTCCTCCTGCGTGGCGTCGCCCTGCAGCGCCGCCATGCCCTTCGCCCGGGCGCGCTCCACCGCCACGGGGTCCATGTCCACCACCAGCACCCGGCGCCCCGCGCGGTGCAGCAGCTCCGCCACCTCGCGCCCCACCGGGCCGTAGCCCACCACCACGAAGTGGTTCCGCAGCCCCTCCAGCTCGCGTTCCATGCGCCGTCTCCGCGTGCCCTCCCAGTGCGCCGCCACATACTCCGCGCCGGCGGTCAGGAGCAGCGTCCAGGAGGCGATCCCGACCACGATCAGCAGCGCGGTGAAGTCCCGTGCCGCCGGGGTCAGGCCGTAGTCGTTGTAGCCGATGGTGGTGATGGTGATGAGGGTGAAGAACAGCGCCTGCCGCGCGTCCCAGCCGAGCAGGTACCGGTAGCCGGCCACCGCCATCGCCAGCAGGCCCAGCAAGCCGCCCAGCCCTACCCAGAAACGTGCCTTCATGGCTGCCCCGCGGGCTCCCCGCCGCCCTCTTCCAGCCCGTGCGCCAGGCGCCATTGCGCCAGTTGCCGCTGCCGCCGCATGGCCGCCGCCACCCGCTCCCTCAGCTCCGGGTCGTCGATCCGCGCAGCCATGGCGGCGATCCCGCGCTCCGTCGCCTCCGGCAGCGGCAGGCCGTCCAGCTCGCCCGGCTCCGGCGCCTCCGGCAGGCCCTCCGCCGCCTCCGCGCGCTCAGCGAAGACTGCCAGGACCACCTTCACGCGCGTCAGCTCCACCCCCGGCAGCCGCGCCTGCATCGCCCGCAGGAGGCGCTTCTGCATCGCCCGCAGCGAGGTGTTCCAGGTGGGGTGCGGCACCTCGAGCACCAGCGTCGTGCCCTCGATGGCCGCCACGCGGGTGAAGCGCCGCAGCGGGTCGCCGGCCACCTCCTCCCAGATCGTCTGCAGCTTGGCCCGCGACAGCAGCCCGGCGATGCCGCGCGCCTCCAGCGCCCGCGCGACCAGTCCGTCGAGCCGGTCCGGCCGGCCGCCGCGGAACTCGGTCTCGCGCGGGTCGCTCACGCCGGCTCCTCCACCACCGGCTCGACCCGCCCGGCGGTCACCCGGTAGACCGCGGCGCGGCGGAGGATGGCCTCCGAGAAGGTGCTCTGCTGGCTGCAGGTGATGAACACCTGCTCCGCCTCGTCGGTGAGCGAGAGGACCTCGGCGCGGCGCAGATCGTCCAGCTCGCTCATCACATCGTCGAGGAGCAGGAGCGGCGGCTCGCCGATGGCCTGGCGCACCACCCGCAGCTCGGCGATCTTGAGCGCCAGGGCGGCGGTGCGCTGCTGCCCCTGGCTGGCGAAGGTCCGCGCGTCGCGCCCGTCGATGGTCACCCGCAGATCGTCGCGGTGCGGCCCGCAGAGCGTCACCCCGCGGGCCAGCTCGGCCTCGCGGCGCTCCCGGAGCCGGCCCACCACCGCCGCGGCCAACGCCGCCTCGTCGCCGGCCGCGGGCAGCGGCACGCTCGGCTCGTACTCGGCGGCAAGCGACTCGCGCCCGCCCGCGAGCCGGCGGTGGACCTGGTCGGCCTCGCCGGTGAGCTGCGCGATCCGCGCGATGCGCGCGGCCATCAGCACCGCGGCGTGGCCGGCGAGCTGCTCGTCGTAGGTGGTCAGGAGGTCCTCATCGAGCCGGCGGCCGGCGGCGCGGCGGAGCAGGCCGTTGCGCTGCCGCAGCCCGGCGCGGTAGCCCGCGAGAGCGTCCAGGTAGCGCGGGCTGGTCTGCCCCAGGCAGGTGTTGAGGAACCCCCTCCGCTCGCTCGGGGAGCCGCTCACCAGGCGCAGCTCATCGGGCCCGAAGAGCACCGCGTTGACCTCGCCCACGGCGTCGATGACGCGCCGCCGGGCGATCCCGTCGACCTTGATCCGCTTGCTGCCGTCGGGCCGCAGCGAGAGGCCGAGGCTGACGGGGTCGCGCTGCCGGCGCCGGAACTCGCCGCGCACCGCCGCCTCGTCGGCCCCCCAGCGCACCATTTCGCCGTCGCGGGCGCAGCGCGGCGAGCGCGCCAGCGCCAGCATCAGCACCGCTTCGAGGATGTTGGTCTTGCCCTGCGCGTTGCTGCCGAAGAGGATGCAGAGCGGCGCGCTGAACTCGAGGTCCAGGGACTCGTAGTTGCGGAAGTCGGTCAGCTCCAACCGCTCGAGGAACATCAGCCCATCTGCATCGGCATCAGGACGTAGATGTAGTCTTCCTCGGCCACCGGCCGCAGCGCGCCGGGCTGGTTGGCGGCGGTCAGCTCGAGGCTCACCTCGTCGGCGCTGATCTGCATCAGTGCCTGGAGCAGATACTCGGCGTTGAACGCCATCTCCAGCGCCTCGGTGGTGGCTTCGGCCACCACCACGCTGGTGGTGTCGAGCTCCTCGTCGGCGTGCCCGATCTTGCTGCTCCGCGCGAAGAGCTGCAGCGGCCCCGAGGGGAAGGCGCGCACGATCATCTTGCGGTTGTCCTCACGCGACACGATGGCACAGCGGCGCACGCTCTCGCGCAGCGCCGCGGCCTCCACCGTGAGGGTCCAGTTGTGCGTGGCCGGGATGACCTTGCGGTAGCTGACGAACTCGCCCTCGATCAGGCGCGTGATGACCGTCACGCTGCCGACTCGGAACTGGGCCTGGGTGTCGGTGAAATCGAGCTGCACCGTGGCCTCGTCGCTGTCGCCGAGGAGGCGCTCCAGCTCGCGCATGGCGCGGCCGGGGACGATCTCGCTGACCTCCTCGCCCGCGCCGGCGCCGAGCGGGTGGCTGCGCGTGGCCAGGCGGTGCGTGTCGGTGGCCACCAGCCGCAGCCGGTCGCCCTCGGTCATGACCTGCATGCCGGTCAGCCGCGCCCGCGTCTCATCGCCGCTGACGGCGATGGCACACTGCTGGATCATCCGCCGCAGGGCAGCCTGCGGCATCACGATCGTGCGCCCTCGGTCGATGCTGGGGATCACCGGGAACTCGTCGGCGGGGAGCCCGTTGACCTCCACCACGCTGCGCCCGCAGCGGAAGGTGACGTGGTCCTCCTCGTCGCTCTCGAGGGTGATGGGGTGCCCGGCCGACTGCGCGCCGATCATCTCCGAGAGGAGCCTGGCCGAGAGGGTCGTGCGGCCGGGGCTCTCGACTTCCACGGCGAGCCGCACACGCATCCCGATTTCCAGATCGGTGGCCCCGAGGAGCAGCCCGTCCTGGTCGGCCTCCAGCAGGATGTTGCTCAGGATGGGCAGAGTGCTGCGCGACGACACGGCCCGGCCCACCACCGTGATGGCCTGCGCCAGCTCGTCGCGTTGAGTCACGATCTTCATGCGCCACACTCCGTCGCGGGCCCCGCGAGGTTATGCACCGTCCGGAGTCCGAGTCTCTGCTGATTCGATTCTTCTTGAGTCTTGGTGATGGAGTCAGAGGCTCCTGTGGAAAGGTGGAAAACACATTTCG
>JACPDV010000350.1:1037-15826 GCA_016183835.1 Armatimonadota bacterium | reverse complement strand
CGTTCACGCTGACGCTCGCCTCGTCGTCGACGTTGCTCATCTCCACGAGGTAGTGCGTCGCCGCAGCCGTCTTGCGCAGCTCACGACGTCGGGCTTCCTCGGCGGCCGCGACGCGCTTCCGTTCCCGCTCGGCCTCCAACCGGCGCTCCAGCTCCAAGCTCGCATCCGACCACTCAGAGCGCGCCTCAGCCAAGAGCTTCGCGGCCTCGGTGAACCGGTGCTTGGCGAACGCTGATCTCGCCCGCCAGTACTGGTCGCTCCCGTGCTTGTCGCGCAGTCCGCTGCGAGCGCTGCGGAGGGTGCCCTCGAAGGAGCCCAGATCGCCCCCCAATCGAGCAATGCGCACGAACTGCGCGAGCGCGGCCCCCAGGAACAACACGGCCAGAAGCATGCTGATCCGGCTGGCGTGCCGCTGACGGCGCTGGCCCATCGGTTCGCTCCCGTCATGGGACCGGGTCCCCGACCCGCTGCCGCACCCCGCCCCCATGCCGACAGCGTGTTACGCCGCAGCCGCGCCGCCTCCTCCTCTTCGTCTAGTGCATCGGAGCTCCCAGACCGGCACCTGGGGGATGACGAAGCGGCGGCGGTGGAGGGATACCTGCGCGGCAGGTATTCGCTTCGCTGAGTCTCGACCCACCCCCTCCTTGGCAAGGAGGGGGGGTCAGATGTGGATCGACGTGCCTCTGCCGCGCGCACCTCCGCGGCGATGACCGCCAGCCTCGCCTCCCACGACTCGTCCGCCACCAACGCCGCGATCCGCTCGGGGCGCTCGGGCGTCGCCGTGGACAGGAACCGCTCCGCCGCCGCCACGAACTCCTCCGCCGTGGTCGCCGACGCCACCGCCGCGCCGTACTTGCTCTGCGATGACACCACCTCGGGCAGCGGCGACGAGACCACCGGCCGGCCGGTCGCCAGGTACTCCCGCAGCTTCAGCGGGTTCATGCTCCGCGTGAGGTCGTTCAGCCGCCGTACGATCAGCAGCACGTCGCTCCGCGCCGCGTACGCCGGGAGCGACTCGTACGGCCGCGAGCCGAGGATCCGCACGTTCGGCCGCTCGCGAAGTCGGCTCAGGTCGATGGTCGACTCGCCGATCAGAAGAACGCTCCAACCCGGCCGCGCCGCCGCCATCCCGTCCACCACAGCGACATCGAAGTAATCGGAGATCCAGCCCCAGTAGCAGAGCACGGGGCCGGTCAGATCGGCGATGTCAGCGGGTACCGGCAGGCCGGCGAGGGCGGTCCGGAAGTGCTCCGTGTCGACGCCGTGGGGCAAGTAGTGCGTGTTCGGATTGATGGTGCGCTTGCGCTCGGCGAGGGACTCGGCGGAAGCGAAGACCACGTCGGCGCGGCGGGTTAGCTCCTCGTCGAGGGCGTTGACGACCGGGGCGTCGCTGCCGGTGAACTGGGCGAAGTCGTCAACGTTGTAGTACACCACGAGCGCCTCGCCGCACCGCCCGACGATGCCGGCAGCGGACGGAAGAAACACCCACAGAATGGGGTCGCGAAAGCTGAGACGCGCGGCGGCGCGGCGAACGCAGCGGGCCAGGAACCAGGCGTTGAACGCGCGCGCCCAGGGCCGGTCGTGGAGGGGGATGGCGAGCGGGGTGAAGACCCACAGGTGGTCCTCACGCCGTTGCGGCCCGGCGAGGAAGCGGCGGAGCTTGCGGCCGATGCGGGAGAGGTCCTTCCCGCCGGCGCGCGGGCGGCGGAGGCCGATGCTCTCGATGAAGAGCACCCGGTTGTGGCGGGCGAGGAGGGCGGTGAGCTGGTGTTTGCTGGTCTTCAGGCCGGCCTCGAAGTCGTCGGAGCTGACCAGCAGGATGTCGCGGCCACGGAGTGTCGGCGAGTTGGTTTGCACGTCGGCAGTGTAGCAGGTTACGCTGTGGTTGGTGGTTGGTGCCCGGAGTGCGCCGGCCCGAATCCGGCGCCTCCCCCTGCGGAGCGGGGGGAGGACGGGAGGGGGGTAGGCGGCGCAAGGGAGCGATGCCTGCGATGGTCTGGATCGGCCTCGGCCTCGGCGTCCTCAGCTTCGCGGCAGCGCGTCTCATCGCCTTCGGCACGCTGTTCCGCCTCGCCGTGGATCTCAGAAGCGTGCGCCTGATGCGACTGCTATTGCGGCTCCGCCTCGATCCCTTCAGGCCAGATCCCAACGGCTATGCGCCGTGGCTGCACGTCCTGCTGTGCGGGAGCCCGGCCATGGTGGAGGCGGTCTTCTGTGAGAACGCGTGCCGGCCGCTGGTGCTTGGTGGCGGCAGTACCCTTCTGCTCCCGGCTGCGGCATTCGGGAGCGAGGAAGCAGTCGTCAGGCTCCTGCTTGATCACGGGGCCGACCCGACCGGGCCGAGGACCGCGCTGCCGATCTTCCGCGCCATTGGCCGGCGTCTCGGCTGCCGGCTCTTCGGCGATGCCGAAGCGGCCGATGAGGGCCTGCGCATCGCGCGTCTGTTGCTGGAGCGCGGCGCGGACATCGCGTCGTACCCGGAGGTGGCGGCTCTGGCCGCGCGGGCCGGCGATGACGAGTTGGTGGCGCTCTTTCGCGAGTTCGGAGGGTAGCTCGTTTGCGCCCTCGTCCCCTCCCCCGCACCGACCTCCCCTTCCCCCCCATCGGCCTCGGCGGCGCCGGGCTGGGCAATGTGTACGGGCCGGTCACCGACGGGCAGGTCGCCGCCATCGTCACGCGCGCCCTCGACCTCGGCGTGAGCTTCATCGACACCGCCCCGCTCTACGGCCCCAGCGAGGAGCGCCTCGGCCTCGCCCTCGCCGGCCGCCGCGAAGAGGTCATCCTCGCCACCAAGTGCGGCCTCCACCGCGGCGGCGGGCGCGAGCTGACCTTCGACGGCATCCTCCGCGGCGTCGAGGCCAGCCTGCAGCGGCTCCGGACCGACCGGCTCGATGTGCTGCAGTACCACGAGATCCAGCCCGAGATCGCCGGTCAGGTGCTGTCCGCCGACGGCCCTCTCGGCGCCATGCGGCGGCTCCGCGACGAGGGCGTGGTGCGGCTCCTCGGCGTCACCGGCCGCGACCTGGAGACGCTCTGCTTGGCCGTCCGCACGGGCGCGTTCGACACCGTGCTGACCTACATGGAGTACTCGCCGCTCACCCTCGCCGCCCAGCGGACGCTCTTCCCGGTGGCGGCGGAGCACGGCGTGGCGGTGATCGCCGGGAGCCCCTTGCACGGCGGGCTGCTCTCGGGCGATCCGGCGCGGCTGGATGGCCGGCACGATCCGGCGGTGGCGGAGCGGGCGCGTAGGTTCCACGCGCTGGCGGCGGAGGCGGGCTGGAGCGTGCCGGAATTGGCCCTGGCGTTCGAGCTGGCCGACCCGCGCGTGGCGACCGTGATCCCGGGCTTCACCAGCGTGGCAGAGGTGGAATCGGCGGTGCGGGCGGCGGAGCGGGGGGTTCCGGGGGAGCTGATCGCGGCCATCATCCGCATCGCGACATCGTGAGCGGCGGCGGCGGAGCCGGAGGTGGATCCGCAGATGACGTAAAGGGACTCGGTCCGACCCGGCCGGCCCCCTCTCCCCCCGGGAGAGGGTTGGGGTGAGGGTGGTACGGGGAGCGGTCGGGTGATTCGCGTACGCCTCCGGTGCCCTCACCCCGGCCCTCTCCCGGGGGGAGAGGGGGCCGGAGGCGGGCGGACGGCGCGGCCCTACCCCTCCGCCACCGGGATCCCCATCGCCCGCGACCATTCCGCCAGCTTCGCCACCCGCTCGTCGCGCCCCGCCGGCAGCTTGAGCGGCC
Organism: Armatimonadota bacterium; assembly: GCA_016183835.1. Classification (GTDB taxonomy): domain Bacteria; phylum Armatimonadota; class UBA10988; order UBA10988; family UBA10988; genus JACPDV01. The sequence continues at coordinate 12,086 of JACPDV010000350.1, read as the reverse complement.
GGCCGCGGCCGTCCACGATGAAGCCCACCACCCCGCCCGTCACCGTCCGTGTCAGCTCGCGTCCCGGCCCGGCGCCCACGTCCACCCCGCGCGCCGGCGTCACCGTCACCTCCGCCGTCTGCCCGACGCCCAGCGGGTAGAGCTTGATGGTCCCCGGCAGGACCGGCTCCGAGAAGAGGCTTAGGCCGCCCGTGGCGGAAACCGTGGCCATCGCCGCTCCCTTCGTCTCGCCGCGCGGCGCCAGGCTGGTGCCCAGCGGCACCAGGCAGTCGCGCTCGAAGACCTCCGTGGCCGCCTCGGGCAGGACCGTGCCCAGCACGCCGAGCTGCGGCATCATGAAGATGCTGTCCACTGCCAGCTCGGTGAAGCCCTCCGGCCCGAAGGCGTCCAGCATCATCAGCGCCGCCTCGGCCCGCCGCGGTGCGTGGCTCAGCACGCCGCCCGAGCCGATCACCAGGTCGAGCGACACCATGTTCACCAGCGTGTCCGCACTGCCCTGATCGAGCGCGCGGCCGACGTTGGTCTCCTGCCGCAGCCCCTTCAATGACGTGGCGAGCTGCCGGTGGTGCACCAGCGCCAGGCGCAGCGCCTCGCGCGCGAGGGCCTGCTCGATGGCCAGGCTGGCGAGCGTCTGCGGCACCGTGGTGGGGCGGATCATCTTGTTGCGCAGGTGGTTGCGCAATTCGTCCTCTTGGCAGGCCAGCGGGAGCCAGCGGAGCACGTTGGCGGTGCCCGCGGCGGCGAGCACGTTGCAGATGCTGTAGCTCATCCCCAGGTTGGCGCTGACGGTGCGCGTGAACTGACCCTGGAAGACGCTGAAGACGTCGGTGGTGGCGCCGCCGATGTCCACCGCCAGCACCTCGAGGTCCTTCTGCCGCGCGGTCTCCTGCACCAACATGCCCACGGCGTTCGGCGTGGAGAGCAGGTCGGCGGAGGTCCAGCTCTTGAGCTTGTGGTAGCCCGGCGCCTGCTCCATCACGTGCTCGAGGAACAGCTCGTGGATGGCCTCGCGCGACGGGCCGAGGTTCTCGGTCTCGGGCGAGGGGCGGATGTTGTCCACCACGCGGAGGTCCACCGCCTGGCCCAGGATGGCGCCCACGTCTTCGCGGATGGCGCGGTTGCCGGCGTAGATCACCGGGAGCTTGAACCCGCGGCCGAGCCGGGGCTGCGGGTCGGCGGCGAGGATGAACTCGGCCAGCTCGAGGACGTTGTCGCTCTGCCCGCCGTCGGTGCCGCCGGCGAGAAGGATCATGTCCGGCCGCAGGCGGCGGATCTGCTCAATCCGCTCGTGCTCGGCCCGGCCGTCGTCGATGCTGACCACGTCCATGACGATGGCGCCGGCGCCCAGCGCGGCGCGCTCCGCGCTCTCGGCGGTGATCTTGCTGACCACCCCGGCCACCGTCATCTGCAGCCCGCCCCCGGCGCTGGAGGTGCTGACATAGAGGTCCACGCCGGTCTTCTCGTCTTCGCTGGGGACGACGAGGTGGTTGTCGCGGACGATGGTGCGGCCGGTCAGCTCCTCCACCTCGCGGACGGCGGTGAGCACGCCCACGGTGACGTCGTCGAAGGGCGCCTCCACGGTGGTGGGCGATTCCCCGCGGCAGACCAGCCGGAAGCCATCGGCGGTGCGCTCGATCAGGATGGCCTTGGTGGTGGTGCTGCCGCAGTCGGTGGCGAGGATGGTGTTGACCTGGCTGGTGTCCATCGGGGCTCCTGGCGGGGCGTATACGCCGCGCGGACGGTGGGCACCTCCATGGGCGGACGCCCGGCCCTGAAGGACCGGCTGGGAGAGAGAAGGGCGCCTTCGCGCCCTTGCGACCCGGCTCTGCAGGCCGCGCAGGCGGCCTTGGTCTTCCCAGCCGGTCGTTCACGGCCGGGTGGACGGCCGGGCATCGAGGAGGGTCGCCGCCCGGCGAACCGAAAGCCGTCACCGGAGCCCGCACATGCGCCGCTGCCTGCTGCTCTGCCTGCCTGCCGCCCGCCTCCTCGCCGCGCCGACCGTCTTCTGGGCCAGCGACCCGGTACGGCCCGGCGAGTCCGTGCTGGTCTTCGGCGACGGCTTCGGCACCGCCCCCGGGTTGGCGCTCACCCGGCTCGCGGACGGACCCGCCGGCACGCCCGCCGAGCGGGCCGTCGCCTGGCCGAAGGTGATCGCCGAGCCCAAGCCTTTCGACGCCTGCGACAGCTCACTCCGCTTCACGCTCCCCGCCAGCTCCAAGCCGGGCGTCTTCGCCTTTCGCCTCACCGCCGGCGGAGGGAGCACCGTCGGGCTGCTCAACCGGCCGGTGGTGTGGTGGCTCCAGGGCGACCGCGGCACCACCGCCTCGCCCGGCGGCTGGCTTCGGCTCTTCGGCCGCAACCTCGGCTGGCCGCGCGACGCCGGCCTGACCACCACGCTCCTGCTCACCGGCCCGAGCACCGTCCGGCTGGAGGCCGCCGCGGACGTCTGGTCCGCCCGTGCGCCCATCCCTGCCGAAGTGCCGCCGGGCGACTACCGCGTGCGGCTCCACAACGGCGCGGGCGGCGGGCTGGCCTGGAGCATCGCGCTGACGGTCACCATCGCCAGGCCGGAGCCCTGGCCGGCGAAGGTCTACAACGCCCGCGACCTGGGCGCCGCCGGCGACGGCGCGGCCGACGACACCGCCGCCCTCCAGTCCGCCCTCGACCGCGCCGGCGAGGCGGGCGGCGGGGTGGTCCTCCTGCCGCGCGGGCGCTACCGGTTCTCCGACACGCTCCGCATCTCGCGCTTCGTGACCCTCCGGGGCGAGGGCCGCGACCTCGCCTGCCTGGCGCTGGCCGACCTGGCCAAGCCGCCGGAGGCGCTGATCCGCGGCACCGACCACTTCGCCGTGGAGGACCTGACGCTCTACGCCGGCTATCACCGGCACCTGGTTGTCGGCGACCTGGGCGACCGGCCCGACGCGGGGCACGTCCGGCTCCGCCGGCTGACCATCCGCGCCGACAGCTACCGCGGGCACCTCGAGCCGAAAGACGTGGACGAGAGGTTCCGCGCCACCGCCGGCGAGGTTGGCGGCGACAGCCTCCGCCTCGGCGGGCCGAACGTCGAGATCGGCGACTGCGACGTCTACGGCACCGGCCGCGCGCTCTACCTCAGCCGCGTCAAGTCAGGCTGGGTCCACGACAACCACTTCTACAACGGCCGCTGGGGCTGGTACTGCATCTCCGGCTCGGACGGGCTGATCTTCGAGCGCAACCACCTCCAAGGCGCCGACCTGATGAGCACCGGCGGCGGGCTCAACTGCCTCGACGGCTCAACCTTCTCGCAGAATGTCTACTACGCCGGCAACGACCTGAGCCTGATGCACGGCTGGGACCGCGAAGCGATGACCAGCGACGCCGGCGGCGGACCCTACATCGGCCAAGTCAGCGCCTGCGACGGCACGAGCCTGACCCTGGCGGCGGAGGTGAAGTGGGGCAGCGACTGGTCGGGCGCGGGGGTTTTCGTCCTCGACGGCAAGGGCGCGGGTCAGGCCCGCCGGGTAGCCAAGGCGGACGGGCAGCGCGTCACCCTCGACCGGCCGCTCGACGTGCCGCTGGACGGTACGTCGGAGCTCAGCATCACCCAGTTCCAGGGGCACTACATGATCCTGGACAACCACTTCACCGACTGCGGCGCGATGCAGTTCTTCGGCACGGCCATCGAGAACGTGGTGGCGGGCAACGTGGGCGTGCGGATGAGCTCGATGCACGCCTGGGCGCTGTGGTACTACGGGTTCCAGCCGGTGTTCTACTGCCAGTTCCTCGGCAACCGGCTGAGCGAGAGCTACTACCACTGGACGAGTGCCGACAACAGCTTTATCGGCCTCAGCGGCTACGCGCACGAGGGCTACGACGGGCCGCTGAACCTGGGCGGGGTGATCCGCGGCAACCAGCTCGCCGACAACGCGATGATCCGCGTGCAGGGCCACGTGCGCGACGCGCTGATCGAGGGCAACGCCATCCGCGACGCGGACGAAGGGATCTACGTCTCGCCCGGCTGCCCGCGGATCAGCCTGCGCGACAACCGCTTCGAGCGCGTGACGCTGCCGCTGGCCACCGAGGAGGCCCGGCGGAAGTTGATGGCCGAGCGGATGCGGCGCTACAGCGGCAAGCTCGAGCCGATCGCGCAGTGGGATTTCGAGCAGCTTCGTGACGGCCGGTTCGCCGACGCTTCGGGCAACGGTTTCGCGGCGCAGGTCGAGGGCGGGGCCAAGCCGGTGGCGGACGGGCGTCACGGGCAGGGCGTGGCGCTCGACGGGACGGGCTACCTGAGGGTGAACGAGACGTTCGCGTTCAATGTGCCGGACGTGACGATCGCGTTGTGGGTCAAGCCGGCGGTGTTGACGGGCCGGCGCGGGCTGGTGAGCAAGCGGCTCGGCGGGGCGGGCTGTCCGTTCGTGGTGAATCAGACCGGTGCGACGGTGGGGTTCGAGGCGGCGGACGACGAGGGCAAGTGGCCGTTCAACTTCCAGTCGCCGGCGGCCCTGAGGGCGGGCGAGTGGGCGCACGTGACGGTGGTGGTGAAGCAGGCCGAGGGGATCCGGATCTACGTGGACGGCAAGCAGGTGGCGGAGAAGTTGCAGCCCGGCGGGCGGAGCAGTAACGACCAGCCGCTGATCCTCGGCAGAGAGGCATGGGGAGGCGATCCGCCGCAGGGCGACACGCCGGGGTTCTTTGTGGGGGCGATGGATGAGGTGCGGATCTGGGGGCGGGCGCTGAGTGCCGAGGAGGTGGCGGGGGAGGCGGGGCGGTAGGGGCGAACATGGAATACCCGTGGCGGCGGTTCTGGTGCGTGAGGGGCGCGCAGGTAAGCGCGTGGAGTGACTACCTGGCCGATCCCGGGCAGTGGAAGGACTTGGCAGACGAGATCAGATCGTATGACGCCATCCGCGACACGCCTTGCTTGGTGCTGCTCGGCGAACTCGGGATGGGGAAGAGCCACACGGTACAGCGTCTCGCCGCACAGGAAGCCGGCTCAGGGACCCGGCGTGTTCTGGTCAACCTACGCGACTACACCAGCGAGACGGGGCTTGAGAACGCATTCGCGGCGAACGCAGACGTGCGCGCTTGGCTAGTCGATGGCAGCACTCTGGAGCTGTACCTGGACAGCTTCGACGAGTGCCGACTGGCCCTCGACAACGTCGGGCAGGTGCTGTGTCGCACGGTGCGCGGCTGGCTCGATCACTTGGCGCGCCTCAAGCTCCGGGTCGTCTGCCGGACAGCGCTGTGGCCGGAATCCACGGAAGCAGGTCTGCGGTCGTTGTGGACAGAGGCAGGCCTGAAGTCGCTCGGACCGGACAGCAACGTCGGCGTCTATGAACTGCTCTGGCTGCGGCGACAGGACGTTGCCAACGCCGCTGCCGCTCAAGGCTTGGACCCGGATCCGTTTCTGTTGGCAATCGACCGCGCGGATGTGCGACACTTCGCCGCACGGCCGATCACCCTGATGGCACTGCTGGACGCGTTCGGGCAGACCGGCGAGTTGCCCCGGCGACGGTTCGAGCTATACAGACGACTGATCCAGAGGATGCTGAAGGAGCATGACCCAGATCGTCTGGAACGCAGCCTGCGGCGAGGGGGTCTGGGGCTGCCGCAGCGCGAGGCGGTCGCAGCCCGGCTCGGGCTCCTATCGGCGTTCACAGGTCGCTACCACTTTGCTACCAGGGCAACTGCGGGTAGCGCCCCGACCCAGCCCCTCACACTGGACGATACTAGAGGTTTGGAAGACTTGGGAAACGTCCATGTGGGTGTGAACGACCTGGCGTTCGCAGAGACGTTGAGCACGACCTTGTTCACGGCGTCCGGCACAGGCTTCACCTGGGCGCATCGGTCCTACGCCGAGTTCCTCGCCGCGTTGTGCTTGGTGGAGCAGGACACAGATGAGGACGTGCTCCTTTCTCGGATCACTACCCGAGAGCACGTGATCTGGCCAGCACTGGAAGAGGTGGCCTCGTTCCTGTGCAGCGCTCGGCCAGCCCTGGTGGCGCGACTATTCGATGGCAACCCTGCAGTGCTGCTTAGGGCGGATCTCGACCTAGACGACCACGGCAAGATCCACTTGGCAAAGCTCCTCTTGGAGGGTGTGGCATCGGGGGAGATCCCCGAGACGTGGTCGTTGGAACCGCATCTGGTCAAACTGGAAGCGCCTGGGCTCGCGGACCTTCTGCGCCCGTACATCACGTCTCCTTCCTATGTGGACGGAGTTCGCCACTTCGCCTGCTCGTTGGCTCGGGAGTGTGCTTGCGCCCATGTGGTGCCTGAGCTGCTGTCGGTGGCGTTGGACCGCGACGCGCCGCTCGAGGTGCGCGAGGCGGCTGCCGCCGCAGTCGGATCGCTGGGCAGCGCAGAACAGCGCCGGTGCTTGCTGCCGTTGGCGCGGGGTGAGGCGGGCGATGACCCCGGCGAGACGCTTCGCGGAGAGTCGCTGTTCGCCCTCTGGACAGAGATCGTCTCATCTGGGGAGGCACTCGAACTGGCAAGTGTGCCACGCGTCAGCCAGGCTGGAGGTGAGTACAACCACTTCCTCCGGCGCCTCGGTGACGCGGCGACTGCAGACTGGTTCCCGGCGGCCTGGCAGTGGCTGGAAGAAGCGGACTGCGAGCACGGGTGGCACGAGTACTGCTACCGTCACCTCTTGTCCCGCATGCTGGCACTTGCACTGGATCTGTTCATTGCGGGCCGGGATGACGCCGGTGTCTTCGTGTCAGCAGTGTCGCGGTGTGTCGAAGCGCGCGCACACGGCCAGCACGCGGAGGATCTACAACCGGTCATTGACCGTCTTCAGGCAGATGCAGAGGCGCGCCGGCGAGTGCTTGCTGGTCTAGTAGCGATGCGACCTGCGGTGCATTGGTCGTGGGAGTGGGCCGAGGCGGGTCTGCTGCTCGACGACGACCTGCCCTGGGTCCTGGGGGAGGCACAGCACGCCGAACGGCGGGGTGACGCAGCTGCGGCGGCCTTGTGGGCGGAGACAGCCAACGTGCTGTTCCGCGCCGCTGACGCGAGGACCATTGGTTTGGTGAAGCGCGCCTATGACGCCTGCGGCGCTCTCAAGCCGCGCTTCGCACCGTACTTCGAACCCACCGCCCTGGACGGGCCAGACGCGGCACGGGGACGCGAGCAGTTCGCGCGAGAACGGGACCGTGCGGCCGACCGGGCGAGGCGAGAATCTGAAGAGCTCGGGTGGCCTCAGGTCTGCGCCGATGCCTATCAAGTCGCACTGGCCGAGGCGCAGGCCGGAGACGTTGGTGCTTTCCACCGATTGTGGTACTGGCTATCGAGGGCGGACCGGCGGATCAGTTCGCACGGTGATGACTTGACGGCCTCACCGCTATGGCCAGACGACCGGCCTGCAGAACAGGCCCAACTGCTCCTGTCCGCTGAGCTCTACGTCACCCGCTGGGACGGTGATCGCACGGACTACCACCTACGTGCGGGCATGCACGCACTTCGGTTGCTCGCTCAACTGCAGCCGGAACGTCTCGATGGGCTCGCGCAGGACACTTGGAAGAAGTGGGTCTTCGCACTCCTCGACTGGCCTGGCTTTGGCGCAGGCGCGGGCCAAGGCTGGTCGGCTCTACCGTTTGACCGCCTGGTGCTCCGGGCCGCTTACGCGGCAGGTCCTGACTTCGTGTTGCGGTGTGTCGGGCGCTACGTCCGCGCCGCGTCGAGGTCACAGCACGGGTACATCGATACGCACCGACTCGAGGTCGTTCTTGACGCTCGCCTCGCCGCGTTTCTTGCGCGCCTGGCTGCGAAGCCGGGAATCGCGGCACCAGTGCAGCGGCATCTACTCGAACTACTGCTTGGATCGTGCGAGGAGGTTGGGCTCACCGCGGCCCTTGACGCGTTGCCCACCCGGCCGCCGAGATCCGCACCGGCCCGGCAGAACGCGGCAGAGCTGCTGACGCTCGTCTGGAGTTACGCGCCCGAAGAGGTATGGCGCCGATCCGCTCTGGTGTTCGAGACCGATCCCGCCTTCGCCGAGCAGGTTCTGCTCAGACTGGCCGACCAGTCGGTTCCGCCGGGCGCGAGCTGGTTGCCCGCTGTCGCGCAGGAGCCGCTCGTCGCGCTTGCCGAGCGGCTTGCACGGCACTTCCCGTCTGAGACGGACAAGCCACACTATGGCGCCTACCACCCGACGCCCAGGGATGACGTCGCACAGCTCCGCGGGGCCACCTTCGCGCGGCTCGTCGAACTCGGCGCCGTCGATGCCCTGCGCCAGATTGCCGATCACCTTCCGGAACAGCCCAACCTGCGCCTCTGGGTCTCGCGTGCGGCGCGACGGAGGCTGGAAATGGAATGGCGGCCCGAAGAGCCTCAACTGCTTCTCGCCGAACTGCAGCACGGCCGGCAACGCATCGACTCGTCGGAGGGGTTGCTGGGCTTGGTCCTGCGTACACTTGAGCTGTACGAGGACGATCTGAGGGGCCAGTTCTGGCCGGTCGGGAGCCTCTGGAACAACCATGAGGGCAAGTGGTGGCCCAAGGAGGAGGTGTACCTGTCAGATGCGCTGGCCCTACAACTCAGGACAGCGCTGTCCGAACGATACGGCATCACGGTGAGCCGCGAGGAGCAGCCACGGCGAACGCGCGAACAGACCGACATCGTCGTCAAGCACCGAGCTCCCGGTGAACCGGAGCACCAAGTGGTGATCGAGGTGAAGGGCTCTTGGAATGACGAACTACGTACCGCCATGGGGACCCAACTGGTCGGCAAGTACATGCCCGAGGCCGAATGCGGGTGTGGGCTCTACGTCTGCCTCTGGTTCCCAGTTGGGCAGTGGGACGGGCCTGGGGGCAGGCCTCGGGCTGAGTACGGTGACATCGAAGCTGCGCACGCGGACCTCGACCGGCAAGCCAACGACCTATCGACAGGGGGCCGTCGTCTACGCGCCCTTGTGCTCAACGCATCCCGCCAGTGATTCTCACGGGTACACGATCTGCGCTCTCGCCACGCAGTCCGGGTCTGTCGTCACTCTCTCCGATTGCGCGATGAAGCCTGCCGGGGACTCGTGGTGAGCGTAGTCGTGCGCGTCCACGGCGGCCCGGACAACGAGCCCGCCGTGAGCGTTGAACGTCACGCTCAAAGGACGATCTCCGTGTGCTCCGGCAGCGTCCCAGTGTAGAGCATGGCGAAGCGCGTGGGACGTATCCGCACGGCCGCACGATAGACCTCATCGCGGTCTTTGCTGTGGCAGAGCACCTCGCCACTCAGCACTTCGAGGGCGTCGCTGGTCTGTGGATCCCCAACCAAGACCCACTCGGACGCATACCGCGCGGCGATGTCCGCCGCCGTCAGCATATCAGACATGGAGGCATCCTCATTGGCCCGGCTGCCGGTGTGACCACGCCGCGTCCTCCTCCTGTCGCAGCCAATCCACGGCGAGGGCCGCTTCAGCAAGGAGTGCGGCTTCGCCCGGAACGGCGGCTGGTTCCTCCAGCACCGTGACCAGAGCGCGACGAGGGCTGGCGACGTGTATCTCGCCGAGCAGTTGTACCCGGCCGCTTGGATCTACGATTGCCTCGACGGTCTGGATCATTGGACCACTCCGGGCCGACCACCGCCTTGATGGTCCCACCTCACCGGCCGGCTGTCAAGCCGGTCTGGAGGTGTCGGACCCGGTGGCGCAGCGCACGCCCGAGGGCGAGCGCCAGACCTTACTCCCGTACCACCACCGGCCGCAGCCAGTTGGCCCAATCCCCGGTCACATTCGCCCGCGCCTCCACCCGCAGCGTCAGCGCGATGGTCCGCCGAGCGTATGCCGTCAGCTCGATGGCCGCCATCTGCGGCTGGCCCTGCTTCGCCTGCACTGTGGACCACAGCCCCCGGCCCTCCACCAGCACCGCCATCCTCACCCCGTCGTCGGTGGGTCCCGTGACCACCGTGCCGAGGCGCAGCACCAGCCGCCTCCCCTTCGCTGCCGGCAACGTGATCCGCCAGGTCGCCTCGCCGAATCCCTTCTCCGGCGCCGGCGGGTGTTGGAAGATGGTGGGGTAGAGCCGGCCGTCGGGTCCGTCCGCCCAGGCCGGGCGCCAATCCAGGCAGTTGGTCACCGTTGCCTCCGACATGCCGTCCATCAGGTTGCACACCGTCTGCGCCGGATCGAGCGGCGGCGCGAGGCGCCCGGAGACCTGCGGGATCGGACCGGCGAACGGCAGCGCCTCGCGCCAGGTCTGGATGCCTACGATCGGCAGGGCGAAGGCGAACGCCGCCTGCCACGCATCGGTGTCGGCTGCGCGAAAGACGTCCCAGAGCAATCGCCTCCGGTCCGGCGCATTGGGGTCGGCGGCGTCGAGTTTGCGCGTCCAGAGGCCCAGGCGCAGGCCGCCTTGGTCACGGTGATCCACGTGGCGGTGCAGGATGAACGCGTCGATGGTGGGCAGGTGGTTCACCTTGTAGTCCGCCAGTGCGAAGGCCGCCGCCTGCACCTGCTCGCCGTCGGGCCCGTCCGGGCAGTGGAAGCCCTGCTCGGAGAGGATGATGCGCCGCGGCCGACCGTTGAACAGGAACCGGTCCCGGGCCAGGAAGGCCGGCAGCACCTCCAGGTTGCGGAACGTGATGCGGGGGGTGTCGACACCCAGCACCGCCGTCTGGTCATGCCAGAAGCGCGGCTCGAACAGGTTCTCGGGGTAAGGGTGGAACGCGACGTGCCAGGGGAAGTTGCCCTCGGCGCTGACGATGCCGTTCAGCCGCTCCAGGAACTCGTCGCCGCGCATGGACTTCAGCGGGTCCGGGTCCAGGCGGCAGGCCCAGGTGTGGTCCATCGACGCGTACACGCGCACGCTGCGATGGAAGCGGCGCACCGCCAGCCAGGCGACGCGGAGCTGGTCGGCATACTCGCGCGTCACGTCCTCCGGCGTCGCCCGGCCCAGGTTGTGCCAGGCCCAGTGCGACTGCAGCTCGTTGCCCACCACGTAGCCGCTGACCCAGCCGTGCTCGCCCTGCGGGTCCGTATAGCGGTGGGCGAGGTACTCGAACGCGGCGCGGTAGTAGCGCAGGCCGCGCTCGTCGGTCAGGTTGAAGGCGCCGAGGTGGTAGGGCGCGTGGGCC
>JACPDV010000350.1:0-973 GCA_016183835.1 Armatimonadota bacterium | reverse complement strand
GGCACGCCGTTGACCGGGATCAGGGTCATGTTGATCCCCAGGTCGGTCAGTCGCTTGATCCGCCGGTCCAGGTCGTGGACGAAGTCGAGGTTGATGGCGATCCGCTGGCCATCCACCTCCCAGCTCTCGCGCCAGGGGCCGGGAGACCAGTCGAACAGGGCGGCCAGGATGAAGCCGTCGTCGGCATAGCGGGCGCCGAGGGCCTGAAGGTCGTCCAGATCGACCGGGCAGGAGATGCCCTTCTTGCTCGCCGGCCAGGGGATGGCGAAGTCCCACGCCGGCAGGGCGTCGAGGTCGGTGACCCAGTGCGCCGGTCCCAGCGGGCGACCCGTGGCCGGAGAGACCACCACGAACTTGCCGTACAGGCGGTCGCGCCCGCGGACGAACCGAGGGATGGTCACCTCACCGGGCCCCCGGCCCTCCCAAGCCAGGCTGCCGGCGCCGGGACGCGAGGTGCTCTGCCAGGGCCGCAGCTCGACGATGCGCACCGTGGCTGGCGCGCCGGCCAGATCCACCACCAGCCGATCGGGCAGCGCCCGGATGGCGGTGATGGCCGGGGCGGCGGCGGCGCAGGACAACGCAACGCAGCCGAGCAGGCTCGCGACAACCCAGGCCAGCCGAGGAGGAAAGGAGCTCCTGCCGTGCATCATACCCCCAACGGCTGGTCGGGTCCCTTCCGGGCCTCCGCTCTGACACGGAAGTACCGGACGGGATACCAGACGAAGATGGCGAGGGCGTACGACAGCATCCCTAGCGCGAAGTAGAAAGCCCACTGCCTTTCGTGGTGGTAGAAGACGAGCAAGCTGCCAGCCAGCGCGCCGACGAAGATGCCTGGCATCACCAGATAGAGCAGGCCCGGCCAGGGTGGCGTTGCCAGGCAGACACGGCGCGACAGCGCGGCCAGCTCGTCCTCACCGAGTGCCTTCGCCATGGCGATCTTCGATGCATTGGACGCCGAGACCATGAACGACGC
>JACPDV010000349.1 GCA_016183835.1 Armatimonadota bacterium | reverse complement strand
GGGCCAAGGCGTGCATACAACACCTCCGCCGCCGACCGGGAGCGACGGCAGCTAACCCTCTAACTACAGGAGCGGGCCCCGGAGTGCCCGGGAGCGCCGACCTTGTACCGCGGACGGTCTGGTGTGTCAATGCAGCGGCGGTCCTGCGGGAGCGATTGGAATCTCGGGAGCCCCCTCCCCTGCGAAGCGGGGGAGGGACGGGGTGGGGGTTCCCGTCCGGTTCGCGGTAGCCGGCGGACCCCCCTCCCGCCTCCCCCCGCTGCGCAGGGGGAGGAACAGACAGGACTCCCGGCGCCGCCAATCACTCCCCGGCCCGGGCGCCACTCGCGCCGGCCCGGCGGGCGTGCTATAGTTGCCCGGCACGAGACGCGGGAGGACGGCAGGCATGGAACCTTGGGCCATCGGTGTGTTCACCTCGGTGGACGCGGGACTGGGTGTCGATCTGGACGGCGTGCGGCAGCTCGGCGTGCCGACGGTGCAGCTCCATGCGCCACACGCCGAGACGCGGCGGCAGGCGGCGGACATCAAACAGCGCTTCGCCGGCGCCGGGCTGACGGTCACGGTGGTGTTCGCGGGCTTCCCCGGCGAGAGCTACGCCGACATCCCGACGGTGAAGAAGACGGTGGGGCTGGTGCCCGAGGCGACCTACGCCGAGCGGCTGGCGGAGACGAAGGAGATCGCCGACTTCGCCCGCGCCATCGGCGTGGACGCGGTGGGCATGCACATCGGCTTCGTGCCCGAAGACGACGCCGACCCGATTTTCGGCCGCGTGGTGGCCGCCGCGCAGGAGGTCTGCGACTACTGCGCCGGGCTCGACCAGCACTTCCACCTCGAGACGGGGCAGGAGACCGGCCCGGCGCTGCTGCACTTCTTCCGCGCGGTGGGGCGCGACAACCTGGCGGTCAACTTCGACCCGGCGAACATGATCCTGTACGGCAGCGGCGAGCCCATCGAGGCGCTGCGGGTGGTCGGGAAGCACGTGCGGAGCGTGCACTGCAAGGACGCCGACTGGGCCGCGCGGCCGGGGCAGGAGTGGGGCGTGGAAAAGCCGCTGGGCGAGGGGCAGGTGGGGCTCGAGACCTACCTCCGCACGCTCAAGGACGTGGGGTACCGGGGGCCGCTGACCATCGAGCGCGAGGTGAGCGGCGAGCGGCAGTTGGCGGACATCGGCGCGGCGGTGAAGCTGCTCGAGCGCCTGCGCGCGGAAATCCTGTGAGAAGCCGCCGTTGACGCGGCGTTGCGGGGTATGCTAGTATCATGGTCGCGGGGCGGAGCGCGCTCCGCCGTGGCATGACCGCCGCGAGACGTCCCGATGTGCAGCCGTCGAGCTTCCCAGCGGGCTGCCTGAGCAGGAAACCGTAGGCTCGGTGACGAACCTGCGGAGGGTGGAGTTGTCCAATTCCTGCGACGGCCGCTCGGTTGGACGGTGGCAGGCCGGGGTGCGGCGGTACAGGCGGTGGGCCGGGCCGGCGGCCGGCTTGCCTCCGCGACGTCCGTGGGACGATCGACACCATCCGAGGACACGCCCAAACCGAGGACCTCGCGGGAGCACCGCGAAGGGACCGGCAAGGCGTCGCTTTGCCATGCCAAGTGGCGAAGCGGGAGGTGGCAAATGCGTGCGTGGATGCGAGCGGGGAAGCGGCAGGCGAGCGCGACGGCCGGCACCTCCGGCGGCCTGGGGCACGGCTGGCTGCGACTGATCCTCGTGCTCTTGGTGGTCGGACCCGTGGCGGCGCAGCAACCGTACTACTATGCCGGTGGACAGCGGTACACCCTGATCCCCTCGGACACCTTCGTTGGCGTCGAGGCGGACAGTCCGGCCGACGCCGTGGCGCTGCCGGGCCGCGTTGGAGCCCAAGGGCTCCAAGTCGACACCGCGCACAGCTCGATCTCGAGCAAATCCCCGATCGCGATCCTGGCCGTGCCGGGCGGAATGGCCCTGGGCGGCGGCACCAACGCAGCCACCATCGCCGGTGTGACGGGCGTACGGCAGGTGCTGCCCACCTACGGCCGGGCCGGCTACGTCTTGGTCGCTACCGCCGATCTGGTGACCAACTTCAGTCATGCACTGTCAGCCGCCGAGCGGGCCGCTCTGGCCGCGCGATACGGCATCCAGTTCGTCGCGCCCCTCGGCAACTACGCTCCTTTCGGGTATCTCTGCCGCATCGCCAGCGGCGACGCGAATGTCACCGTCGGCGTGGCCGCGGCGATCCACGAGAACGAACAGGTCACCTTCTCCGCCCCCAACTTCGCCGGCCGGGTGGAGGTCCGGGGCGTTCGTCAGGCCGCGTCGCGGCTGACCCCCAATGACACGCTGTTCCCCGATCAGTGGCACTTGAACAGCACGGGGCAGAATGGCGCGCTTCCCGATACCGATGTCAACGGCCCCGAGGCATGGAATATCAGCATCGGCAGCCGCAACATTACCATCTGTGTGATCGATACCGGGATCGAGTTCCGTCACCCGGACCTGACCGCCCCTGGCAAGGCCGTGCAGGGCTTCGATGCGGACGACAACGACAACGACCCCTCGCCGAACGGCGCTGGCGAGGAGCACGGCACGGCCGTCTGCGGCGTGGCCACCGCGGCGCAGAACAACGGCCTCGGCGTCAGCGGTATCGCCCCGGAGTGCCGCTTGATGCCCATTCGTCTGATCGCCGCCGGCTTCACGGACCAGGGCGCGGCCAACGCCTTCACTTTCGCCGCGGACAACGGGGCCGATGTGATCAGCAACTCCTGGGGTCCGGTGGACGGGCTGGGTATCCCGCAGCCAATGCCCGACATCATCCGCGCCGGCCTCGACTATGCTGCTGACCAGGGCCGTGGCGGTCTGGGCTGCGTCGTGCTCTTCGCCGCCGGCAACGGCAACGAATCCACCGACCTGGACGGTTTCGCCTCGTACCCGAAGGTCATCAACGTCGGCGCCTGCAACGACCAGGGCGTGCGGTCCTTCTACAGCGATTTCGGGGCCACCCTGGATGTCAGCGCACCCTCCAACGGCGGCGTCACCACCGGCATCACCACCACAGATCAGGTGGGCGGCAACGGTTACGCGGGCGGCGACTACACCAACGATTTCGGCGGCACCTCGTCGGCCTGCCCGTTGGCCGCCGGCGTGGCGGCCCTGGTGCTGTCCGTGGACCCTCAACTCACGCGAGTGGAGCTGCAGAACCTGCTGCAGAGCACCGCCCAGAAGATTGACCCGGCCGGCGGGAACTACGACGCCAACGGCCATAGCGATTTGTACGGCTTCGGCAAGGTCGACGCCTTCGCCGCCTGCAGTGCCGCCGAGAGCGGGCTGGGCGTGCCCGTCACCTTCAGTGTCAGCACCATCAACGGCACCACCGGCGGCAAGCCCACCGACGCCACCAATCCCGTCGCCGTGACCTACACCTTGCGCAACAGAGTGCGGCAGGTCGCCGTGTGGGACGGCAGCCCCGTGACCGTCAACGCCGACCCCGGCTCGCTCGTCGCCTTCCCGAACCTCAGCAACGGCTCGGGCACCGCGCAGCGCTGGATCATCAACCAGCCCTCATCCCGCTGGTGCAGAGCGGCGCCACTCCGCTGGCCACGCCGAACACCGTGAACGTCACCTACAGGCAGTTCGCCGGCGACCAGACCAACGCCATCGACGGCGCCGGCAGCCCGTTCTTCGTGGATGCCGGCACCAGCGCCAACTTCGACGCCACGAGCACAAGGAGCGATGCCCAGGAGCGCTGGGTGGCCGACGACACCACCGGCGATGGCGTCCCCGACCCGCCCACCCGGCCGATCACCTTGAAGGACACCCAGGTGATCGCCGTCTTCTTCCACCAGGTGCGGCCCCGGGTGCTGCTCAGCGGCACCAACTCCAGCAGCACCGTGAGCTGCAGCAAGCGCAAGCTGTTCGGCAGGGACAACCTGCCCGCCAACCTGTTCGGCACCTTCCAGGAGTTCAGCGACGTGCGCAGCCAGTTGGCCTTCTCGGCCACCAGCAGCGGCTCGCCGATCCTGGCCGCCGAGGGCGTGCGCGAGTTCACCGTGCAGAAGGGCCTCAACGTCACGGTGCAGTACGTAGTGCAGCCGCGTCAAGATCTGTCCACCCTGGTCGCGTCCGTGACCAGGCTCCCGGCCGACGGGAGCACGCCGGTCGCCATCACCGTCACCATTCGCGACAGCGCCGGCAACCCGGTCGGCGGGATCGACCCGACGCGGGTGCAGGTCTACCCGAGCGACACCGATGGCGTGCGGGTCACCGCTCCCACGGTGCCGACCGACACCACCGGCCGCCTGGTGTTCGTCGCCACGCGCAACATCCCCGGCAGCATCGACTTCACCGGCACGCTCGACGGGCAGAGCATCGCCTCGCAGGTCAGCGTCGAGTTCCTGCAGATCATGCGCGTGCCGCTGCCGGTGTCCGGGCTGTACATGGTGTCGTTCCCCATCACCCCCGAGGACAGCCATGCGGCCTTCCTCAACATGGATGTGACGCCGAAGCCGCCGCAAGTGGCCCGGCTGACCGACGGCACCGCGACGTACGTGTACTTCCAGGCGAACCAGCCCAACGCCGCGCTGAACATCGCCCCCGGACGCGGGTTCTTCGTCAACACCCAAACGCCGGGCTCGGCCCAGCTGACCGGCCAGTGGAGCACGGGGCCGACGTTCAACTTCCAGATGAGCCCGGTGGGCTTCCACCAGGTCGGCAATCCGCAGACCGACCACACCATGCTCTGGCGGCTGGCCGACTTCGAGGTCTTCCAGGGCGGCATCGGCCAGGGGCTGCTCAACACCGCGGCGGCCCAGGTGCTGGTGGACCCGGTGGGCTGGGCGTTCAACGGGCAGGGCTACGAGATGGTGGCCGACCCGATCATGCCGGGCACCGAAGGGCTGCGGTCGGAGATTGGTGTGTTCGAGGGCTTCTTCTGGCATGCCAGCCAGGATGGCGTGGGCGTGGTCTACACGCCCAACAGCGGGCGCGGGCGGGCGGCCCTGCCCATCTCGCCGAGCAACTGCGGCTTCTCCATCGCCGCCACGGTGGGGGAGCGGACCTCGACCGTGGTGCTGGGCGCGCGGCCGTTGGCCACCCGGGCCGCCGCGGCGCCGCCGTCGCCCACCGGTCCGGAGGCGGTCTCGCTGGCGGTGGTCACGCCTGAGGGCGGACGCGCCGCGGCAGACTGGGTCGGGCAGCCGATCAGCCAGCCGGTGACCTGGACCTTGGCGGCCACCACGGCGCAGCCCGGGCAGTCGGTCACCCTGAGCTGGGCGCGGCTGGGGCGGCAGCTCCCGGCCGGCTACCAGGTCAGGCTGCGGGACCTCCAGTCCGGACGCGCCACGCTGCTCAACACGCACAGCTCGTATGCCTTCCGGAGCGGGGCGGTGGGGAGTGAGCAGCGGTTCGAGGTGACGGTGGTGCCGCGCGCCGGTCACGGCCTGCAGGTGCTCGGGTTCCAGCCGGCGGCGGGCCGCGCGCGGGCGATGTCGTTCGCGGTGCAGCTCTCCGGTGAGGCCGAGGTGTCGCTGCCGGTCAGCAGCCTGACAGGCCGGCCGGTGGCGCAGACCCGGCCGGTGACCGCCACGGGCAGCACCACGCTGGCGTGGAACGGGCTGGACAGCGCGGGACGCAAGGTCCCGGCCGGCGTGTACCAGGTCACGCTCCTGGCCCGCAATGCCGCGGGCGAGAGCGTGAGGGTTGTCAGAGTCGTGACTCTGCGTTAGTCTGGGAATGGCCTTGGCGATCAGGGGCCGGCGGCCGCCGCCGGCCCCTGTGGTTGTTGCGAGGTCGTTACGGATCCTTCATGCTCTCCTAGAGGACTGGTAACCTCTTCGGATGAACAATGTCGTCTACGTGTTTGGGAGCTCCGCGCAGGGGATCCGTCCTCTGGGGAAAGGCAGTCACAGTGAGCAAGCAATCGCCGGGGCGTTTCGCGGCTATTGCGGCGGCGGGGAAGGGGACGCGGTTCACGGTCACGGAGTACCCGAAGGTGCTGGCGCCGCTGGGCGGCCGGCCCTGTCTTCAGTGGGTGCTGGATGCCATCGACGCGGGGCTGGGCGAACACCAGCAGATTCTGGTGGTCGGTCATGCCGAGGGGCGGGTCCGGGCGGCCATCGGGCCGGCGCCGCACCGCATGTACCGGACCCAGGTGCGGCAGGAGGGCACCGGGCACGCCCTGCTCACCGCCCTCGAGGCCATCCCGCCTGGCGCCGACGGCGATCTCTATTTCTTCTGTGGTGACAAGCCGAAGCTGCGCCCCGACACGGTGGCCCGCTTTCGCGAGCAGTTCGAGCGCGACCGGCCGGGCATGCTGTTCCTCACCGCCTGGCTCGATGGGAACGACGCCGAGGTGGCGGCCAGCCGGCAGGGGCGCGTGGTGAGCACCGACTACCACGGCCGCCGCCTGGCCCTCGGGATCCTCGAGCGCAAGGTCATCGAGGGCCTCGCCGACGGTTGCAGCTTCCGCCTGCCCGACGGCTCCCACCGGTACTTCAGCCGCGCCGAGCTGCTGGCCATCCGCGAAGTCAATGTCTCCACCTACGCCTGGCCGCTCCAGGTGCTGCGTCCGCTGGCGCGCCACCTGAGCAAGGACAATTCGCAGCGCGAATACATGGTGACCGATCTGGTCAAGATCTGCTTGGAGGCCGGTCACACGGTGCAGGCGCTGCCGCTGTCGGATCCCGCCGAAGGCAAGGGCATCGATACGCCCGAGCAGTGGGAGGAGCTGTCCCTCGCATGAGGATGCCGTTGTTCATGCCGGTCGACGAGTGGCTGCAGACCTTCACTCCACCGTTCGACAATGGCGTTCGTCAGGCCTTGATCCGGCTCTATGGCAACGACCCGACCGTCTGGACGGAGCGCTGCAAACTGCTCCGCCAGGCCCTCGGGGCCTATCGCGAGCACTATGGCTCGGGACCGGTGCTGATCAGCCGCTCGCCGTCGCGCCTGTCGCTTAACCCGCACTCTGACCACCAAGGCAGTTTCGTGCTCTACGGCTGCCATGCGCGCGAGATCATTCTGGTGGTGGGCTGGCGCGACGACCGGCAGTTCCGGCTCAGCAACGCCACGCCCGAGTTCGCCAGCGACCTCTCGTTCAGCATCGACGACGAGATCAACGCCGACCCGGCGGCGTGGGAGCGCGGCTGGGTCGACTACATCGACAGCCAAAGCGTGAAGAGCCGCGTGTCGCGCCTGCGAGACGGCAAGCACCGGCTCGCCGGACGCACCGGCACGGTGAACTACGTCAAGGGCGCCGTGCTCCGCCTGGCGCACCTGCGGCCCGAGCAGATGGACCACGGGCTCAACATGCTCGTCGCCGGCGACATCCACTACGGCGCCGGGCAGAGCTCGTCCAGCGCCATCGTCGTCTCGACCGCCCTCGCCTGCAACGCGATCTACCACCTCGGACTCGAGCCCAAGGAGCTGGTCGAGCTGCTCGGCGAGGCGGAGTGGTACGTCGGCACGCGCGGCGGCTCCGGCGACCAGGCCGCCATGCTCCTCGGCGAGCGCGGCAAGATGACCAACATCCAGTTCATCCAGCCGCTCAGGTACCGCGACCTGCGCACCGTCGGCTTCCCGCCGGGCTACCAGGTGCTGATCATCAACTCGGGCATGCGCTCGGAGAAAAGCGCCGAGCAGAAGCGCATGTTCAACCGCGGCGTGTTCGCCTACAAATTCGCCTACGCCGAGATGCACCGCGCCCTGGTGGAGAATCACAAGCGCTGGGGCATCCCGCCCGAGGTCGTTGACGGCACCCACTGGCTGGCCGACTTCAACACGTCCCGGCTGGCGCTCCCGAGGATCTACGAGCTGCTCCTCAGCGTCGAGCAGGAGCTGCCCATGCCGGAGGTGCGCGAGCGCTACCCCGAGCAGTTCGCGCAGCTTGCCCCCAGTTTCTTCGACACCGACGACCTGGCCAAGCTGCCCGAGAGCATTCCGCTTCGCGGCGCCGCCCTCTACGGCATCGGCCGCGCCGATCGCGGCATGGTCCAGGACCGGCTCCTGGCCGATGGCTCGCCCGAGGCCATGGCCGAGTTCGGGCTGCTCACCAGCGTCACCCACGACGGCGACCGGCTCTACCAGCGCAACGGCGACGGCGGCATGGCGCCCTACCGCGGCAACCACGACATGCTGACCGACGACTACGTCGCCGCGCTGCGCGATCGCGCCGCCGAGGCCAAGCGCGGCACCAACGAGTGGACCGCGGTGCAGCTCCGCCGGCAGCCCGGGTTCTACGGCGCCAGCATCAAGGCGCTCGACCACATCGTCGACCTGGTCAGCGGCATCGACGGCGTGCTCGGCGCCGGGCTGATGGGCGCCGGCGGCGGCGGCGTGGTCCTCGCCGTGGCGCGCGAGGGCGAAGACGTCGAGAGCCGGGTCCGGCAGATCCTCATCAGCCAGTACTACGAGCCCACCGGCATGGCGCCCGATATCGACCGCTGGCACCCCGTCGAGGGCGCCGGCGTGTTGAGCATCTTCGGGCCCATCGACTGAGCAGGCACCCCGAGATGATGTCCGGCGTAGGGGCGACCCTTGTGGTCGCCCGCT
>JACPDV010000348.1:5846-33381 GCA_016183835.1 Armatimonadota bacterium | reverse complement strand
CCGCCCGCGCGACCGGCGACGGCGCCGCGCTGCAGGAGCTGGCGGAGGCCACGGGTCACGTCGGCGGCTCCGCCGGAGCGGCGGCGCTGCGGGCCTGGCTGGCCGAGCACCCGGACGGCGAGCTGCGTCCGGTGCTGGCCGCGATGCGCGCGCTGGGCTGGCTGCGCGACGCCGCGGCGGTGCCGCTGCTGGCGCGCACGCTGAACGAGCACCTCGCCCCGCCCAGCGAGGCGCCGGGCGACCGTGAGATGGGCGCCTGGCAGCGGCCGGTCTACCTGGCCGCCACGGCCGCCGAGGCCCTCGGCCGGATCGGCGGGCCGGAGGCCGAGCGGGCGCTCCTCGCCGCGCTGCCGGAGCTGGCCGACTTCCAGGCCTACACACTGGCCTGCGGCGATCATCCGTGGCTGGTGGGCTGTCACTCGTCGCCACTCCACTACCGTCTGCTCGAGGCGCTGGACGCCCTGGGCAGCCGCGGCGCCGGTCCGAGCGTGCCGGTGCTCGTGCGCTCGCTGCCGATGGACAAGGACCGTGCCCTGCTGTTCGAGCCGGACAGCTACGAGGCGCTCACCGCGCGGGTGATCCAGCGCAGTGGGAGGGCGGGTGAGGTGGTGGAGACCTGCCTCGCCTGGCTCGGCGACGCCGCGGCGGCGCGTGCGCCCGACCTGTGGGAGGCGGTGAGCGCGAGCCCGCACGCCGAAGCCCACATTCGGCCTCACAGCCCGGCGGCCCGCGCCGCGCAGGAGCTCTCGGTGGTCTGCCTCGACCCGGCCTACGCGCCGCGTGTGCGGGCCGCGGCGGAGCGCGCCTGGCGGGCGTCCGAGTCCGAGGAACGCTCCTGGGTCTGCTTCCTCCTCTTCCGCGCGCTCGGCCGCCTCGGTGACGCCGCGTCCGTGGACCTCCTCCGCACGGCGCTGGCGGGGCCGGACGAGGCGTCGTTCGGCTTCCATCCTCCACCGAACCACTGGGCCTACCAAGCCATGCCGCCGTTCTTCCGGGCGGCGGCGGCGCGGGCGCTGGGCGAGCTGGGCGATCCGACGGCAGTACCGCTGCTGCGCCGCGTGGTCGAGGGCTTCGGCAACGCCACCGCGGTCCGCTGCGCGGCCGCGGAGGCGCTCGGGAAGCTGGCTCGACCGGCCGACCTGCCGGCCCTGAGCCGGCTGGCCGACGACTACCCGGAGTGGTCTACCCGTCGTGTGCTGGAGGAGGCGCGTGACAGGCTGCGCGCCGCGGCGCGCTAGAATGGGTGGTGCGCCCGCCCTCGGGGAGGACCACCATGCGACGCTTGCCCGGTTACCTGTTCGCGGCGTGTGCCGCCGCCCTGCTGCTCTGGGCCGCCGTCGCCCGGCCGCAGCGCGTGCAGCCGCCCCTCTGGCAGGTCTATGAGGACTCGCTGCGGGACGCGAAGCATGTCGACCTGACTCACACCATCACGCCGTCGATCCCCGTCTGGTCCGGCTTCGGACCGTCACGCTTCGGGCCGACGGTCAACCCGGCCACCGGGCAGCCCTACCAGTACGCCAAGGACGGTTTCGAGGCCACCCGCTACGAGCTGGCGACCGACCAGCTCGGCACTCAGCTCGATCCGCCGGCGCACTGGGACCCGAGCTACCCCGCCATCGACGAGCTGCCCGCCACCTTCGGCGTCCGGCCGCTGGTGGTGATCCCCATCGTCCCGCAAGTGGCGCAGGAGCCCGGCTATCACCTGCAGGTGGCGGACATCGAGGCGTGGGAGAGCGACCACGGCCGCATTCCCGCGGGTGCCGTGGTGATGGTCCGCTCGGACTGGTCGAAGGACTGGCCCGACCCCGCGCTCGCCACGCGCACCGTCTTCCCCGGCGTGTCGTTGGCGGCCCTGCGGCTCCTCCACGAGGAGCGGCAGATCCACTTCCACGGCCACGAGCCGCTCGACACCGACACCACGCCGACCTTGGAGGGCGAGGCGTGGCTGATGCACCACGGCTACGCCCAGGCCGAAGGCGTCGCGCACCTCGACCAGGTGCCCGAGACCGGTGCGCTGATCGCGATCGGGTATCCGAAGCTGCAGGGCGGTCTGGGCGGCTACGCGCGGTTCGTGGCGATCTGTCCGCCGGACTGGCCGTACGGGGTGACCATCGCCGAGCAGCCGGGCGCGCCGCTGCCGCGCAGCGAGCGTCCGCTCCACTGGGATGCCGCGCGGGGGATGCGCGTGCGGTAGGCGGTGACCAAACACGTGGGCCGGGCGAGGGGCGCCCGGCCCACATTTGACACCCAGGGCAGCGTCCGAGCCTCAGAACTTGCCGGTGACGTCGATCTGGATGCGGTTGGTCGACATCGCTCCGGTGGCCGGGACGGCGTTCGGC
This sequence comes from Armatimonadota bacterium, assembly GCA_016183835.1. Classification (GTDB taxonomy): domain Bacteria; phylum Armatimonadota; class UBA10988; order UBA10988; family UBA10988; genus JACPDV01. The sequence goes on along the minus strand of JACPDV010000348.1, from coordinate 31,042 downwards.
TGGTTCCGGTCGTAGTGGAAGTACGACAACCCGAAGTCGGCGTTCTTGCCGAGCGGGATGGTCCAACTGGCCTGGACGCCCGCCCGGTAGCCGGTGCCCTCGCCCAGGTCGCTGTCGGACCAGGGGCTGAAGGTGGCGTTCTGGTTGAGGTCGCGGTAGATCAGCGTCAGCTTCGACCGGCCGGCGAGCTTGGGCAGCTCGATCCACCCCTCGTACCCGGTGCGCTGGGCGGAGAGGCCGTCGTTGGTCATGTTCTGGATGATCCCCGCGCCCACGCGCACACTGGCGTTGGGGTTGGTGGGATAACTGACCCGCCCGCTCAGGACCGCCATGTGGTCGCTGGGGAAGACGCCGCTGATGGTCTGGTTGCCCGCCTGCGCCATGGCCGCGGCGCCGCGCGGCACGAGGGGCGGGCCGGGGAGCGGCGCCAGCGCATTGAGGCCGGTGAAGTAGTACAGTCCCAGCCCGGTGCGGACCGGTCCGATGTCGGAGCGGACCTGGTTGGCCCAGCAGTAGGTGTCCGAGCCGACCTTGCCGGAGGTGAACTCGCGCACCCACCAGAAGGCACTGGTCATCGCCAGGTTCTTCACCGGGCCCGAGCTGCCGCGTACGGGCAACCAGGTGACCGCGCCGCCTTCCGGGGTCAGGTCGCCGTCGAAGATGCCGCCCGACTCCCACAGCGGGTTCTTCATCTTGCCCGCGACCAGGTCGAGCTCCGGGCCCGGCCGCCAGCCGAGGTAGACGAAGTCCAGGCCGATGTTGCCGCCCGAGCCGTTCACGTCGCCACCGCCGAGGGTGGTGTTGCGCGAGACCGGATCAGCGGTGTTGGTCGCCAGGCCCACGCCCCAGTAGCCGTGGCCGTTGAGCAGTTGCCCCGTCGCGTTGAGCCGCAGCCGCACCCGCGGACGCTGGTCCGAGGTCTGGTGCGAGCGGAAACGCATGTCCATGCGCGGCCGCGCGTCGCCGTGAATCTGGATCCCCAGCTCGGAGTGCTTCACCGGTTCGTCCGCCGCCGCCGCCGCTCCCTCGGCCGCGAACCCGGGCGCCGCCAGCAACAGACCAGCCACCACGGCGCCCACCCACCTCATACGGTACCGTCGATCCACCACTGCCTCCTTTTCGACGCCGGACGCGTCCGGCGTCGCGACCTGTCTCAGTCGCCCCAGCGTGCCACGGGACAGTGAGTTCTGCGTTAGCCGACACCGCGATGGCCGGCAACGCAGCCTGCCCCGATACGCCGACTTAGAAACTCAGGATCCCGTCCAGCTTCAGCGTGAATGTCGTCCTGCCGCGATCGAAGGGCTGGGAGACCCAGCCTTCGACCGCCAAGTGCGGGTCGGCGAACCAGATGGCCCCGAGGCTGCCCAGCCACTGAGACTGGTCCTGGATCTGGGTCAGGTCGCCGCGCAGCATGACGTCCCGCCGTCCCACGTGGAAAGTCCTGTCGAGCCCGAGCAGGAAGGCATTGTTGTGAGGCTGCAGACCGTAGCCGGCGTGGGAGCGCAGAGGACCCCAGTCATGGGAGACGACCACATACTTGAAGGCCTCCCCGGCCCGCCGCCGATCGTCCTCGGTGACCGCCAGATTGGCCACTCCGAGGCCCAGCACGGGGCCGCGGCGGGAGGTCGGCAACGAATACTTGAACTGGAACAGCGCCGGCCCCGCATCACCCTCGCCCAGCCGGCCGTCCAGCCCCCCTTCGAACCGCTGGCCGCCGAGTTGGAAGCCCCACTTGAACCCGAGGACGTACTGGTCCCGAGGGCTGTCGCCGACCGTCCCAAAGGCCTGCAAGACCACGGTGCGGTCGGGGGTCACATCCGCCGTCGGGATGTTGTTCAGACCTGTGGGCGTAGCCCAGGCGGAGGCCACTACCAGGAGAGCCACAGCGGCGACCAACCCTTGGCGCCCGGCTGGCCACCCGCAGGCGCCATCACTTAACCGCATCTCGTGCTCCTTGTGAGGAAAGGCGCTCCGGCTGCGACCGCCAGCTGCGCCCCGCAACCCTCATGCCTTGTAGACCTTGACGCAGATCTCTTTGTGCAACCCCTGGCCGCTGAGAGCGTCGTAGGCGACGGTGTTGAGGTCGCCGAAGGCCGTGCCGACGCCGGCGGCCCCGCGCCCGAGGCGCCAGTGGCCGAAGCCGTGCTGTGCCCCGACCACGGCGGGGTGGATGCGGCGGGTGACCTTGGCCACCGCGCGCGTCTTGCCGTGCCGGGACTCGACCCACACCTCGTCGCCGTTCTCGATGCCGAGCCGGGAAGCGGTGTCCGGGTGGATCACGAGCGGGTTGCTGGGCTTGATCTCCCGCAGCCAGGCGTTGTTCTGGCTGCGTGTGTGGGTGTGGCTGGCTTCCTTCCAGTTGATCAGGTAGAGCGGGAACTCGGCGTCCGGCTGCCAGTCGCGCGGCCGGTACACGGGCAGCGGGTCCACCGGCCGGCCGTGGGCATCGTTCTTCCCAATCAGACTGGGGCTGTAGAACTCGACCTTCCCGCTGGCGGTGAAGAAGCCCCGGATCGGCCGGCCACCGATGACGGTGCCGATGCGCTTGCCGTGCTGGTCCTTCGGCTTGTCGTAGATGGCCGTCCCGTCGACGGTGATGTCGCCGTCCACGAAGGCCTTGGCGAGCTTTGCCGCCGGGATCAGGGCCGCGTATTTCCGGTACTTGGTGCCGGACCGGTCGACCCACACCGCGCCCGGAAGCTGCTTCAACTGGGCCAGGGTCATCTTCGGCGCCCCGGTCTGCAGTTCGTTGCTCAGGTAATCCTCGTACCACGCCGTCAGATCCTCGATGGGTTGCCGCGACGCCGGGCCGAGACGGAAGAAGTCGGTGCCGTCGGCGGTGCGGAGCCCGAGCTTGCGGCCCAGCGCGGTGACGAACTCGTACTCGGCCATCTGCCCGAAGATCCCGCCCTGGTAGGGGAACGGCGAGGTCTGCCGCGTCGCGGCTTTGACCACCGGCTGACGCAGCCCGAGCACCGGCCAGGTCACCCAGTGGCTGTTCAGGTCGTAGCGCTCCAGGTACACGGTGCCCGGGATGAGATAGTCGGCCAAGAGGGCCGTCTCGCTGACCATCGTGTCGACGACGACCAGCGTTTCCAGCTTCTTGAGCGCCGCCTCCACTTGCGAGCTGCCCGGCCCGCTCATGACCAGGTTCTGGAAGACACAGACGCCGACTTTCGGCTGGTAGGGCCCGTTGCCCGCGAGCAACCGCTCCCAGCAGCGGCCGTACACGCCGCTCTTGTGGCCGATCGGGAAGTCCTTGACCCCATCGTAGCGCGGCTCGTCCAGGGTGCGCTCGGCGGTGGCGTCCGGTTCGACCTCGGCGTGCTTGTTGCCGCGCTTATCGGGGAGGAGCAGCGTCCCGGGCTGGTCATACCCGCCGACCAGCGCCGCGAGCAGCGCGATCGCGCGCCCGCCCTGCACCCCGTTGGAGTGCTGCCCGGGACCGCTCCAGACATCCACACAGGCCGGCTTCGTGGTAGCCAGCTCGCGAGCGATCCGCTCGATCGCCGCGGCGGGCACGCTGGTGATCTTCTCCGCCCACTGCGGCGTCTTGTCCTTCACGTACTCGCTGAACTCCGCGAAGCCGACCGTCCAGTTCGCGATGAAGTCGTGGTCGTAGAGCTGCTCGCGGATGATCACATGGGCCAGCGCCAACGCCAGCGCGCCATCGGTGCCCGGCAGAATCTGCACCCACTCGTGCGCCTTCGCCGCCGTGTCCGAGAGGTAGGGGTCGACCACGACCAGGCGTGCGCCACGCTCGATGCCGCGCGTCAGAGTCCGTGGCAGGTGAACCCACTTGATCGCGCTGGTGGGATTCCAGCCGAACAGGAGGATGTACTTGGACTGGAGGAAGTCCGACAACGGCCGGTCGTCACCCATCGCCATCTTGAAGCTCGCCTTGCGCGAGACGTCGCAGAGGTTGGAGTGGTTGGAGTAGTTGGGCGACCCGAAGAGCTGGCAGAAGTCGTCCTGGATGTGGGTGAAGCTGTGGTCCTCACTCCACCACAGCAGCTTGTGGGCCTCGCCGCCTTCACGCAGCGCGCGCAGCTTGGCGGCGATCTCGTCCACCGCCTGCGCCCACGAGATCTCCTGCCAGCCCGGGTCTTCGTCGCGGCCCTTGCGCGGATTGGTGCGCTTGAGCGGACGCTGCACGCGGTCGGGATCGTACAACTGCATGATGCCGGCGTTGCCCTTGGGACAGAGCGCGCCGCCCTCGGCGCAGCCATACTCCTCGGTGTAGCCATCGAAGAAGTCGGTCGAGATGTTCGAGTAGTTGTTGGGGTTCCAGTGATTCGGCTCGATCTTCTCGACCACCCCGTTGACCACGTGGCAGAGGATGCCCGACTGCCCACCGCACATGTTGCAGCAGGACGGGATCCACTCGCCGGCTTCGCGCCCCCAGGCCGCCGCCCCTTCGCCACTTGCGGCGATGTCGTGCTGGTAGGCGCCAATACGCGACGTGCAACCTGCCAGGGCGCCGGCGCCAGCCGCGGCGCCGGCGACGCCGAGCGTCCGCAGGAAACGGCGCCGGCCGACAGTTTCGTCAAAGTCGTAGGGCATGATCGATCCTCCCTCAAGCTGCGGCGGCCGGCTCCGCGCCGTGTCCGGCCGCGGCCGGAACAGGTGGCTCCTGATGCTCCCGCATCGGCAGGCGGTGAAGCGCCCAGCGAGTCATCTGGATCGCCAGAGCCACCACCCCCAGGCTCGACATCCACTCGACCCAGTTGGGCACGTACAACGCGTGCATCCGTGGCGATGCCATAGCCAGGTCGAACCCACGCAAGACAGGCACCGCCAGCGCGGGGATGACGATGTTCAGGCGCACGCCGAAGATGCCGACGAAGATCAGCAGACCGGCGATGCCGATCTCCTCCGCCTTGTACTTCGTGTGGGACGGCCGGGCGTACAGCAACAGCAGCGGGATGGCCACGCCGAGGCCCAACTGCTGGAACCAGAAGACCCAGGCGAAAGGCCCGTTCGTCATCAGTCGGTACGGCTCGGTGTGGTCCGGCATGCCGCCGTAGATCCCGACGAGGAACTCCAGGAACAGGAGCAGCACGTCGAAGATCAGGAAGCCCGCCACCAGATTGGCCACCTGTGGCAGCGTCTCGCGGTCCTTGGCCGGCTCCGGAACGACGAACACGCGCAGGAACAGCAGCAGCCCGCCACCCGAGGCCAGCGCCGAGATGATGAAGACCAACGGGAAGATCGGGGAGTACCAGGCGGGGCGCGACTTGACGACCGCGAAGATCGCGCCCGTGCCGCCATGCACCCCGAGCGCGATGGGAATGCCGATGGCGCCCAGGTAGTAGAGCCATCGCGCCGACTGGCGGTCGCACTGCGCCTTCTGCGCGGGGTCGTCCGGGCAGATGAAGCCCAGCGACAGGACCTTGTAGATCCGCCCCCAAGCGCCGGGCACTTCGCGGCTCCACCGCGCGAGGTCGCAGCGCATCAGGAAGAACTGCTCCATCAGCAGGATCACCAGGTAGGCGTTGTAGAACCAGATCTCCCACGCCAGGACCGAATGCCACTGTGGATACCGCATCACGTAGTAGAAGCGCTCCCAGTGGCCCAGGTCGAGGAAGATGAAGACCAGGCCTATCAGCAGGCAGACGAACGCCTGCACGACCGCGAGACGAGAGAGCGTCTCGAGCGACTTGAGGCCGAAGACGAAGACCAACGACGACAGCAGGAACGATCCGGCGGAGAGGCCGATGAAGTAGATGTAGAACGCCACCCACAACCCCCACGGCACGGTGCTGCCGAGGCGCGTGATGCCCAGTCCGACCGCCAACCGGTACAGCAGCACGCCGATCCCGAACACCGCCACCGCCCACATGGTGATGTTCCACAGCAGGCGCGTGACCCGCCCCGCGGCGCTGTGCCGGAACAGCAGCCAGGGCGAGAGCGTATCCTCCGCGACGGCGCTGGCACTCATGGAGCGTTCCTTCCTCTACAGCAGGTAATAGACGTTCGGCTCGTTCCCCATCTCTTCTTTCAGCCGGATCGCGGGCCGCTCGCGGAGCAAGCGCGACACCTCGCTCTCCGGGTCCATGAAGTCGCCGAAGTGAATGGCCTTGCCGGTGCAGGTCTTGGCGCACGCCGGCCAGCACCCCGCGGCCCGGTTGTAGGCGCCCTGCTCGTCCTGCAGGTGCAGGCAGAACGTGCACTTGCGGACGTTGCCGATCGGCGAGCGGCCCGGCTCACGCTTGCGGTACTGGCCGTACTCAGGGGATGGTACGGCGTCGTAGGGCGTCTTGTCCGACCGCGCCGGGTAATCGTCGCCGTAGTCGAAGTAGCGTGCCCCGTACGGGCACGCCGTGATGCAGTAGCGGCAACCGATGCAGCGGTCGTAGTCCACGACCACCAGACCGTCCTCCGCCCGCTTGAAGGTGGCGCCGACAGGACAGACGACGGTGCACGCGGGGTTCTCGCAGTGAAAGCACGGCTTGGTCATGAACAGCGGCTTGTCGCCGATGCGCGGCTCGAGCGCGCCATCGAGGACCACCGTGTAGGCCACGCCCGGCGGCGTCTTGTTCTCGGCCTTGCAGGCGACCACGCACGCCCGACACCCCACGCAGCGGCGGGTGTCGATGACCATCCCGTAGTGGTGCTTGCGCTGCCGGCCCTGCGCGGCGGGTGCGGGCTCGGCCGCCCGGCTGACGGTCGCTGCCGCCAGCGCCGCCCCCAGCCAGCGCCCCAGCACCCCGAACATCTCACGCCGCTCGCAAGGCGTCAGGGTGGGGTCACGCTCCAGCGTCTCGCGAACCCCCGGGTCTTCGTTCATGGTGCACCCTCATTCGTGAGCCAGACCCTGCCCGCGAGCGCCACCGTCGCGGTTCTGTCATGGTCCCTGGCCGCCGCACACGACGGTCGCACCGTCGCATCGGCGCTTCACGATTTATCGAGCGATTTGTCGCAAATCCTGCAATAGATTGGCCATCAGGAGTGCGCGCTCAGGAAGCCACGCCAGGCCGTGGGGCGTGCGGCATATTCCGACATCATGCCGAAGAAGTCGTCAAACAACCCACCGGTCAAGGGCCACTCGATCGCGAGCCGCAGTCACGAACGAAACGCCGGCCGTGTCAGTCCTGGCAACACGCCTCCGGCTCGGCCAAGGCAAAAGAGGCCGGGACCTTCCCCGCCAGGCAAGCCGCGTACAGGCCGGCGGGCTCACGATGGCACGCGCACTTCACCGGGTCGAGGTTGCCTTGCAGCCACCCGATGGCTTCCGCCAGCCCGTCGCTGGACATCCCGTAGAACACCCAGCGGCCGATCTTCTCGGTCGTGACCAGGCCCGCCTCGCGCAGCGTGCGGAGGTGTGAGGAGACCGTCGACTGCGGCAAGCCCAACGGCTGCACGAGCTCGCACACACAGGTCATGCCATGGGCGTGGAGGTGTTGCAGAATGCGCAGCCTGGTCTTGTCGCCCAGTGCCCTGTAGAGGCGATCCGGTTGAGACATGTAGCCCTTCCCGCGACACGACGGCACCATTTGCCGTCAGCCTCTACAACAATCTGGCCGGTGTCTCTGCGGGCTTTGCCGCCGCCCGTCGCCACGCGGCCTGCGGCGACACCCGTGTCGCCCGGAGGGACGCGACCAGCGCGCTCCGGGCTGCGGGGCGGTCAGACCACCATCAGCTTGAGCCCGGCAATCACCAACACCGCAGCCAGCAGGTAGCGCATCACGTGCGTCGGCAGCCGGCGTGTGCCAAGCTCCGTGCCCAGAAGCCCGCCGAGCAGCGCCGCCAGCATCATCCACGGCAGGAATGGCGGCAGCGCTCTGACACTGTGGTAGTTGCCCGCCAGCCCGCAGACGGAGTTGGACAGGATGAAGGCCACCGAGACCCCCGCCGATGGCCTGGTCTGGGCCCAGCCCATGAAGAGCAGCAGTGGGGTGAGGAAGATCCCGCCGCCGGTGCCGGTCATTCCGCTCAGCAGGCCGATCACCGCACCGCAGACGAGGGCCAGCCAGAGCCGGACGGGCTGGGTGACCTCGTCGGCTTCCCTCCGTGCCACCTGCACCATCCGGACGGCGGCGTAGAGCAGGATCACGCCGACCAGGATCTTGTACCAATGCCCGGGCAGCTTGAGCGCGCCGCCCAGGTAGGCCAACGGCGCGGCGCCGAGCGCGAACGGCCAGAACACCGGCCAGGAGAAGCACTTGGCCCGGCCGAACCGGATCGTGCCCAACGTGGCCACCATGATGTTGAGCGTCAGGGCGGTCGGCTTCATCGCTTCGGGCACCACCCCCATGATGGCCATCATGGCGATGTAGCCCGAGGCGCCGGCGTGGCCGACCGAGGAGTAGAGCGTGGCCGCCAGGAAGATCAGCACGGCGAGGCAGGCTACGTGTCCAGGATCGAGCATCCGCGTCTCCGTGTGCCGTCGAACCTTCGGCGCTGCGCACAATAGTCCTGTCGACGCCCCATCGCGCGTGCTCCGGATCCCCGCGAACAGGCCGCGCGAGCGGCGGTCCGGCCGGTTGGGCCTCGTGTCGCGCGGAGGACCGGCGGCTTGAGGGCCGAATCCCGCCACGCCACCGGAGCCACGCCATGCGATCGCCATCCGGCCGTCTGTGGGTTCCCTGCCTCCTTCTCCCGATTGCGGGACTCGCCCAGACCCTGGTCACCGACCCCTCCTTCGAGCAACCCAAAGAGAAGGACCGCTGGGGCCTGGTGTTCGTCCACTGGGGCGGCTGGATGTATGAGGGCGACTGCGCCTTCCGGGTCAGCGACCTGGCCCACAGCGGGCAGCACTCGATGCTCATGACCGGCGGCAACAACCCCAAGATCCGCTGCTCCCCCGCCGACCTGACCCTCGAGCCCGGCCGCTATCGCATCACGGCCTGGATCCGCGGACTCGACATCGGCACCGGAATCTGGAACCAGACCACCGAATTTCAGTTCGAGGAGAAGTACATCGGACTCAAGAAGAACGGCACCTTCGGCTGGACGCCACTGACCTACGTGGGCGAGGTCAAGGCGGCGCGCAAGTTCGGGCATCCGTCCTTCGGGCTGATGGCGCCGGGCTATCTGTGGGTCGACGACGTGAGTGTGGAGAAGGTGGGCGACGGAGTGGCGCTCACGCCCGAGCCGGTGCTGGGGCAGGAGGAGGCGCCCATCGCGCCGCCCGGGCCGCTCACCGACGCCGCCGTGCGCTGCCCCGAGTGCGCCTATCGCAACCTGCCCGCCTGGGGCCGCTGCTACGCCTGCGGCTCACCGCTCGAGGCGCCTCGCAACGCGCCCACCGGGCCGCCGGCCAGGCCCATCACCTCGTTCGAGGACAAGAACCCCTTCGATGGCGGCACGCTGGTGGACATCCACACCACCGACGGCGCCAAGGCGCTCCGCGTCGACAAGAACTGGGTCAGCATGGACGCCCCGCAGGACTGGAGCGGCTACGACTACGTCAAGGCCGACTGCTTCACCGACGCCAAGGCGCCCCTGCAGGTCTACTTCGAGGTCCGCGACAGCGCCACCGCCGACTACTGGACCCGGGTCAACTACACCACCGTGGTGCCGCCCGGCGCGTCCACCCTGGTCATCCCCACCGCGCTCTACGTGGGTGAGAAATCGCGCCCCGGCCGGCCGCTGATCCGGACGGCCATCACCCGCATGGTGTACGCGGTGAGTGAGAACCCCGAAGCGCCGCTCTACCTCGACAACATCCGCCTGGAGCGCGACACCGAGACGCCCAAGGTGCTCTTCGACGGGCTCTGGGCGTTCGACCTCGGCACCGGCTCGAGCCCGCTGATGGAGGGCTTCCAGCCGCTCGACGTGAGCCGCGCCTACAGCCCCGGCCGCGGCTACGGGTGGAAGAACGCCCGCTTCTGGCGCGCCTTCGACGTGCTCCAGCCCGACCCGCTCTACGAAGACTTCATCTGCGTCGAGCAGGGCGGCCTGGCCATCGACGTGCCCAACGGCCGCTACCATGTGTTCGTCAACATGGACTCGCCGTCCGGCTTCTGGGGCGAGGTGCAGCGCTACCGCAAGCGCGCCCTGATCGTCGAGGGCGAGGCGCACGAGGACACGATGGACCTCGACTCCTTCAAGCAGCGCTACTACCGCTTCTGGGACGTGGAGGACCTGCCCGGCGAAAACACCTTCGACAAGTACCAGCGGCCGTACTTCACCGAGAAGGAGCTGGACGTGGAGGTGACCGACGGGCAGCTCAACATCGACTTCAGCGGCGAGAACTGGGGCTGCTGCGTGTCGGCGATCATCGCCTACCCGGAGACCAGGGCCGCCGAGGGGAAGCGCTTCCTCGACTTCGTCCGCGAGCGGCGGCGGTTCCACTTCGACAACTACTTCAAGCGGGTGCTCCACCAGCCCGCGGGCGAAACCCCGCAGCTCGCCGCCGCCGACAAGACGCGCGGGTTCGTGGTGTTCGCGCGCGACCCGATGCAGCCGGTCTACTACAACGACCGGCCGCTCCCCGGCGAGCGCACCGACCGGCTGGCCGCGGCGGGGTTCGCCGGCGAGCGCGTGCCGGTGACGCTGGCCGTGCTCCCGCTGCAGGACCTGGGCACCGTCAAGGTTACCGCAGCGGAGCTGCGCGGGCCGGGCAACGCGGCCATCCCGGCGAGCGCGGTGTCTGTGGGGTTCGTCAGCAACCGGCTCTCGCGGGTGACCATGGAGGGCAGCGTCTACACCATCGAGCCGCGGCTGATCATGCCCCGCCCGAGCGTGGCCATGCCGGCGGGCGTGACGCGGCGGTTCTGGCTGACCGTGTCCATCCCCGACAGCGCCGCGCCGGGCCAGTACCGCGGGCAGGTGACGGTGGCCGCCGCAGAGGGCGGCACGCAGACGCTGCTGCTCGTCGTGACCGTACACCGCGGCACGCTGGACACAGTGGACGTGCCCGCCGGGCCGTGGGGGCACACCATCGACCTGCCGTGGGACGGCGCCGAGGCCGCCGCGTGGAACACGCAGATGGCCGAGAAGTCGGTTCAGCGGCTGCGCCTGGAGGGCTTCACCACTTGCAGCGGGCTGCCGGTGGTCAACTACCGCGGCTGGAAGAACGGCGCGCCCGACCTCGACTTCAGCGTCGGCGACGCGCAGATGCAGCGGCTCAAGGCGGCCGGGTTCAACCTGCCCGTGGTCACTTACTGCCAGTTCGGCGGGCTCAACACCTACTACAAGGACGAGGCCGCGATGAAGGCGGCCGGGTTCACCGACTACAGCGACTTCATTCGCGCGCTGTTCTCGGCCATCCAGGCCCACGCCGACGCCGCCGGCTGGCTGTCGGTCTATTGGAACCTGGGCGACGAGCCCATCGGGGACGACCTGACCCGCAGCGCCGAGAACGCCGAGGCGTATCGCAAGGCGTTCGCCACCGGCCCGCCGTTCTTCACCGCGGCCAGCTCGTTCAGCGGCGACAAGGCCGACGACCCGCACTTCCGGCTCAGCAAGGCGCTCCACGTCGCCGACTGGAACGGGCACGACGAGGCCTCGGTCAAGCTGCAGCACAACGCCGGGAGCGACTGGGCCTTCTACAACGGCGGCAACCGCTGGACGTACGGGGTCTACCTCTACAAGGCGGCCAAGCAGTTCGGGCTGAAGTTCCGGCTGTCGCGGCATTGGAACGTGGTGGCCGGCGATCCCTACTACGCGCTCGACTGCCGCGAAGACGACTACGCCTGGTGCAACTCGTCGCCCGACGGCGAGCTGATCCCGTCGGTTCACTTCCAGGAGCTGATCCTCGGTTTGGGAGACTACCGGCGGATGCTGACTCTCCAGCGGCTGGTCAAGGCGAAGCCCGGCACGCCGGCGGCACAGACCGGACAGGCGGTCCTGGACGCCATCCTCGGCGGCTTCCACCTCGGTCAGCGCGAGCTGACCGAGGCGGCGAGCTACGCGGAGATCCGGACGAAGCTGGACGCGGCGATCGACGCGCTGAGGTGAGAGGCGGGCGCCAAGTAGCATGGGCATCCTGCCCATGATCCGGCCGGCTGCCTCCGTGTCGGGCGCGAGTTCCGGATTCGGCCCTCGCCGCGCCACAGCCTTGACCACGGCGCCACGACTTTGTTATACTGCTATGTCGTTGAAACCGTTGGCACTGGGGGTGCTGCTATGCGCCGAATGCTACTGCTCGTGGTTGCCGGATGCCTCGCCACCTCTGCCCTCGCCGGCGAAAGCTGGGTCATCGCCGCTGGCGTGGACAAGTACGAGGATGCTGAGATCTCCTCGCTCAACTACGCCGTGGCCGACGTCGCCGCCCTGGCCGACGCCTTCCGTGCCACGGGCGTGCCCGCCGACCACATCCTTCTGCTCACCAGCGACGCCAAGGACATCTCTCAGCAGCCTCGTCGCAGCACGATCCTGCGTGTGCTGCAGAAGGTCCGCGAGCGCTGCGACACGGAAGACACCGTCCTCTTCTTTTTTTCGGGCCACGGCATGGAGAAGGACGGGCAGGCCTTCCTGTTGACCTTGGAGGCGAACCGCGAGTTGCTGGCCGAGACTGCGCTGCCGATGAGCATGGTCAACAGCATTGCGGCGGGCTTCCTAGCGCGCTCGACGCTGTTCGTCATTGACGCCTGCCGCAACGACCCGGACGCGGGCCGGGCCAATGCAGACGCCAGCATGGGCGATGCCTTCGTCAAGGGCGTGCGCCCCAGAATGCTGCGCGGCTCCGCGGTCCTGTTCGCCTGCGGTGTGGGGCAGCGCGCGTGGGAGATGCCGGACTCGGGGCATGGCGCCTTTACGCATTTTCTGTTGCAGGGCCTGGCGGGCGCGGCCAGGGCGGAAGACGGGTCGGTGCGGCTGAGCAGCTTGGCGGAATACGTGGTGAAGGAAGTGCCGTCCTGGTCCGAGCGGAGCAAACACCCGGCGCAGACGCCTTACCTCGACAACCCCGAGAAGGTGGACATCGTGCTGGTGCAGCCGGGCGCGCAGGCGGTGGCGACGGGCGAGGTGCTGGTGCGGTCGCAACCGGACGGCGCGCGGATTGTGTTTCGAGGCCAGGCGCTGGGCACCACGCCGGCCACGGTGAGGCTGCCGCCGGGAGAGCAGACCCTGACGCTGAAGCGCGAGGGCTGCGAGGACGCGACCGTGCGCGTGACGGTGCGGGCCAAGGAGACCGCACAGACGGAGCTGGCACGGCTCGCGCCGATCCCGGGCACGGTGAGGGTCACCACGGAGCCGCCAGTGATCGGCCACCTCGCGTGGGACATCGTGGATTGCGTGACCTCCAAGAAGATCGGCAGCGGTAGCAGGGATGTCAAGCTCTCGGACGTGGTGATCGACGGCCGGCCGTCGCGCGACGAGCGGGAGATGTACAACAAGAAGGTCGCCCTCGATCACGGGTTCGCCCTGTGTATGGCAGAATTTCCGGAGAAGTCGGCCATGAGCCGGGTGGGCTTCGGCCTGCTCGGCGACAAGGAGGGGGAGAACACCTTCTGCTGGGACTGGTTCACCGTGGACCGGGCGAGCCATGCGACCAAGCTCCAGGAGAAGGGGGAACTGGAGTTCTCAGTCGCCAAGGTGGGCGACGGGTGGCAGCTCGCTCACATGAAGTTCCTCACCGACGTCTCAATCCGCATCAATCGCAGAACGGACGACCCGGGGGCCGCGCCGCGCTGGCGGGTGAACATCCACAAGGGCTCAGAGATCGACTGGCCGGCGCTCGTCGGCGGCGAAATCAGGAGCGTCGCGGCGAAGCCGTAGGGTCGCGCCCGCCGCGGGGCGCGCGTGGCCGAGGTGCCGCCGGCGGCGCGCCGCTGCGGGCCAGGGAGGACGGTCAGGCGCAGAGGGTGGTGGGTCACCGCGGTGCCGATTCCGCTCTTAACGGAGCTATGGATGCCGGTGCACCGTCGTCCGCCCGAGCCTCCGGCGGACGCCGACCCGGCGCCGTACTAGTCCGTGTCTGCAGATCATAGTCAGCACCAGATCGCGACCAAGGTGAGTATCGCCAGGTATATGTCGCTGTGCTTCTCGTAGCGGGTGGCGATCCTGCTGAATGGCTTCAGCCGGCCGATCAGCCACTCGATGACGTTCCGCGTTCGGTAGCGCTGACGGTCGAGCGCGTCGTCGACCGGCTGGGTGCGGAACCGGGGGATGACCGCCACCAGGCCGTGGGCCTCGCACCACGCTCGGATCATGCCGCTGCTGTAGCGCTTGTCTCCGACCAGGGCGCTGCCGTTCGGCACCTCCCCTCCGGCCAGCACTGTTTCCATCAACGGCTCAGACCACTGCGTCTCGTGCTCCTGGCCCGCGCTCAGGACGAATCCCAGCGGTCGTCCGCGCCCGTCACGGCACAGGTGCACCTTCGTGCTGAACCCGCCCCGGGAGCGGCCTTAGGCTTGGGCGGACTGCCCCCTCGTGCCCCCGCGGCATGCTGGTGCGCGCGGATCGACAACCCGTCTACGAAGTTCGCGTCGATCGGCTCCTCGCCCGCCACCGCCAGCACGCGTTCGAGCACGCCTTCACAGACCGCCGCCGGTCGCCACCGGCTGAAGCGGCTGTAGACCGTGTGCCACGAACCGTACTCCGGCGGCAGGTCACGCCACGGCGCTCCGGTGCGAGCGCCGGCGTCCCGGCCTGCTGGCCGGACTACCTCGCCAAGTGGCGCGAGCAGATGCCCAAGGGCCTGCAGTACCGCATCCGCGCGAACGACGGGATGCCGCAGGTGCGGATCCCCGCGGCCGAGTTCCTGATGGGCAGCCCGGATGGGCAGGGCGAGGCCGACGAGCATCCGCAGCGAAGGGTCTACCTGAGCGCGTTCTGGATGGACAAGCACGAGGTGACGGTGGGGCAGTACAAACGGTTCTGTCAGGCGGCCGGTAAGTCGATGGCGACCGGGAACAGCGACGACGCCCACCCGGTGGTGTACGTGAGCTGGGAGGATGCGGACGCCTATGCGAAGTGGGCGGAGGTGGCGCTGCCGACCGAGGCGCAGTGGGAGAAGGCGGCGCGGGGCGGGCTGGAAGGGATGGCCTACCCGTGGGGCAACGACTTCGAGGCGGCGAAGGCCAACAACGGCAATCGCCGGAAGCCGGCAGGCAGCTACGCGCCGAACGGGTACGGGCTGTTCGACATGGCGGCGAACGTGTTGGAGTGGTGCGAGGACTGGCACGATGCAGGATGGTACCAGAGAATGCCATCGAGGGATCCAGTCAACACTATCCAACGCGACACCCATGTCTATCTCTGTAGATCGTTTCAAGCAGTATTCACTTATCTACGGTCGGCGTCTCGCTACATCCACGTTCCGGGCCACCGCGGTGGCATCAGCGGTCTCCGCTGTGCCGAGGGCGCTCGCAGCGGGCCGTAGGGCGACGCCAACGGCGTGGCCGTCGGCGCCGCGTTCACCCTGCCGTTGCACCACGCAGGCGACCACGTTACACTCCCTGTCGTCGAACCGGTACGACTGGGGTTGCTCGCCATGCGCCGACTGCTGCCGCTCCTGCTCCTCGCCGGACTGGCCAACGCCGCCGAGACCTACCTGGTCGCCGCGGGCGTGGACCAGTACGACCGGCCTGACATCAGTGCGCTGAAGTACGCGGTGGCCGACGTTCGCGCCGTGGCCGACGCCTTCCGCGCCGGCGGCGTCCCGGACCGCAACATCCAGGTCTTCACCAGCGACCAGGCCGACCGCTTCGCCCTGCCCACCAAGTCGAACCTGCTGGCGGCTTTGCAGGACGTGCGCGAGCGGGCCGTCGGGGACGACACGCTGGTGTTCATGTTCTCCGGCCACGGCATGCAGAAGGGCGACGAGCCGTACCTGCTGACGGTGGACAGCAATCGCGAACTGCTGGAGGACACGGCCCTGCCGATGCGGCTGGTGAACGAGGCGCTGCGCGGATTCCAGGCGAAGCACGTGCTCTTCGTCATCGACGCCTGCCGCAACGACCCCAACCCCGGCCGGGCGAACGCCGATGCCCGCCTGGATGACAGCTTCGCGAAGGGCGTCCGGCCACGCTTCACCGGCACGGCGGGCAAGCCGGTGCCGGCGGCGGCGCTGCTGTTGGCCTGCGACGTGGGGCAGCGGGCCTATGAGTGGCCGGCGGAGGGGCACGGGGCGTTCACGACCTACCTCTTGCGCGGGCTGGCGGGGGAAGCGAAGGCGGAGGACGGGACGGTTCCGGTGAGCCGGCTGGCGGGCTATGTGGTGCGCGAGGTGTCGGCCTGGGCCGAGCGGGCGAGGAAGGCGCAGACGCCACGGTATGAGCCGCCGGGGGACGTCGATTTCGTCCTGCTGCGGGCCCCCGACCGGCCGGCACCGACGCCGCCCGCCGCGAGCGCCGGCGTCCCGGCAGGCTGGCCCGACTACCTCGCCAAGTGGCGCGAGCAGATGCCCAAGGGCCTGCAGTATCGAGTACGCGCCAGGGACGGGATGCCGCAGGTGCTGATCCCCGCGGGCGAGTTTCTGATGGGCAGCCCGGAGGGCCAGGGCCAGGACGACGAGCGCCCGCAGAGACGGGTCTACGTGAGCGCGTTCTGGATGGACCAGCACGAGGTGACGGCCGGGCAGTACAGGCGGTTTTGCCAGGCGGCCGGCAAGCCGATACCGGGCGGGAACCCGGACGACACCCACCCCGTGGTGAACGTGAGCTGGGACGATGCCGACGCCTATGCGGAGTGGGTGGGCGGGAGCCTGCCTCTGGAGGCGCAGTGGGAGAAGGCGGCGCGCGGTGGGCTGGCGGGGATGGCCTATCCCTGGGGCAACGACTGGGACGCGGCGCAGGCGAACAGCGGCGCCGGCGGCGCGACGCCGGTGGGCAGCTACGCGCCGAACGGCTACGGCCTCTTCGACATGGCCGGGAACGCGTGGGAGTGGTGCCTGGACTGGTACGACGAGGGCTGGTACGGCAAGATGCCGGACCGTGACCCCTGCAACCGCACTGAAGCGACAACCCGTGTGGCTCGGGGTGGCTCGTGGGACAACGAAGCCGCCCTCCTGGGGGCGGGGGCCCGGGGCAGTAATGCGCCGGACTACCGCGGCGACTACGGCGGCTTCCGCTGCGCCGAGGCGCCCTGATGCCTCCTCTGGTTCACGACCCGCCCTGATCGGCCAGAGGTCGGTCGGCATGGGTTGCGGTGTGCGCCGGTCCGAGCTCGGCGAACGGCAACTCGCCTGGCACGTGCAGACCCGGTACCGGCGCGCCTCCGCTACTGCCGCGCCAGCTCCGCGTCGTCCCACGTCACGTGCGCCTCGTTGTACGGCTCGCCGATCAGCGATTCGAGCAGGAACCGCACCCGCTCGGCCTTGGCATCGGTGGTGAAGAGCGTTTTCAACTCGGTCCAGTCGCCGGCCTTCGTGACCGCCACGCGCGGGTGCTCGGTCACGAGCTGCCCGTTGCCGTCCAGCTCCTGGATCACCAGCGCCGTCTGGTCGCCCGGTGTGGTGCCGAAGCCCTTGCCGTGCGGATCGGCCGCGCGCACCCAGGCCGCTGCCCGGTAGGGCGCGCCCGGCTCCACCGGCACCTCCTGATAAACGACGGTGTGCCCGGCCGTGCCCACGTGCGTGCGCAACGCCTCCTTGCCGCCGTGGACCGCCACCGGACCCCAGTCGGGGTGCACTTCACAATACGCCTCGCTCCACACGTAGCCACGGCCGCTGCCGGCGAAGAGGTAGCGCCAGCCGGGGCCGTCCACCGTGAGGCCCAGCTCGCCGAAGCTCCCGGTCACGCCCTCCTCGAAGCCCGGGTTGGCCAGCAAGTTGCCCGGCAGCGCAGCCGGCGCGGCCAGGGCCACCGGCTCCGCGCCCACACCGCCGTCACCCGGCCCCACCTCGACAGCCTGGAGCATCGCCTCGCCGCCGCGACTCGCCGAGAGGCGGATCGCGATCACGCCCGCCTGCGGCTCCAGCCCGTTGAACACCAGGTCGGCCGCCCGGTTCACGCCGCCGGCCGAGGCCGCCGGACTGACCGCGCTCGCCACCACCGTGCCGTTGATGCGGATGTCGATCGCCCGCCGCGCCGCGTCCGCCGCGCTGGTCTCGCAGAGCTTCAGCCGGGCATGGTAGGTGCCGGGTCCCACCGTGAAGTACAGCGTGAATTCGTGCCCGTGCACGCCGTAGCGGTACAGCTCCGGGTCGTCGGTGCCGGTGATGCTGTGCCGGCGGCGCTCCGTCCACCAGGTGGCCGCGACGGTGTCCATCCCGGCGATGCGCTGCACCAGCTCGGTCGCCGGGCGCCAGGCATGGCCCTCCCGGTCCACGTAGTCCGTGCGCCCTGGGTAGCCGCAGATCACGCGCTGCGCGTCCGTCGGCCCGCCGCCCTCGCCATACCCGGCGTCGCCTGTGGCGGCCGACCATTGCAGGGCCGTGGTCTTCACCGCCTGACCGCTCGAGCGCGGGTTGCCGGCGCCGCGCGGCACGACGCGCACCGTGTGCGGGCCGTCCGGCAGCCCGCTCCGCGAAAACAGCACCTGCCCGTCCATCGCCGCCGGGCACCAGGCGTCGATGCCGGCCAACTGCTGCGCCCCGTCCAGGTACACGTCCGCCAGGCCGCCGTCCGGGCCGACTGACCCGACCACCCGCACCTGGCTGCCCGTGAACGGTCGCTCCGTGGCGGGATCGGGCCACGGCGCCGACTGCTGCGGGTCGTCGCCCGCCACGGACACGCTGGTCTGCCCGTCGTGGCGGAGGGTAACGATGCAGTCGCCGTTCGCCAGCCGCGTGGTCAGGTAGCCGTTGCCGTCGAGCTTGGCGCGGCGCGCGAGCGGCTTCCCGCCGGCGGTGACGGTGGTGGGGACGAAGGCCAGGCGCAGAACGTCCACGGCGGGCGCCGCCGCGCTGAAGGTGGTGTAGCTCACGCGGCCCTTCTCGTAGCGCACCGACCGCACCACGGACGCCGTACCGACCAGGTGGTTCTCGCGGTTCGGCGCGAAGATCTCGGGCTGCCACGCCATCGCGTTGAGCACGTGCTTCAGCGGCATGGGGTGGGCGATCTTGAACCAGTCGCCGGCGACGATGGCGCCGCCCTCGAGGGCGTCCTCGACCACGCCCGTCTCGTGGGCGTCGTAGGTCGCCAGGAGCATCTGCCGGCGAGCCATCTCGCGCGCCCACTCGCTCCCGGCGAGGACGCCGTACTCCGCGTACACGGGCGCCAGCTCCATCGGCCCGTACGATAGCGAGGTGCCGCAGCAGCCGGCGGATTCCGGGTAGGCCCAGGCCCCGGCGTAGACGTCGCCGCGCGAGCCCACGGCCGCGCCGGTGTGGTTGAGGAAGAGCGTGAGCAGGTTGCGTGTGTCGTTGCGCCAGTTGGGGAAGATGTCCGGGTGCTCCATCAGGTAGCGCGCGGCGAATTCGGTGACGTTCTCGGCCTGGACGTTGTCGTTCCAGTCCCAGTAGTTGCGGCCCCAGGTGTCGTTCACCGTCCAGCGCGGGAGGAGCACGTCGCGCAGGTAGGCCCGGCCTGCGTCGCGCGCCTTGACCAGGCTGTCGCCCTGCCCGCGGTAGCCGAAGCGGATCAGCTCGTCGAAGAACTCGAGCAGGAACACCACACCGCCGGTCTGCAGGTCTTCCCACTCCAAGTCGCGCGGGTTGGCGTAGCGCGGCCAGGGCGGCACGCCCGGCCGGTGGTCGCAATGCTCGGCGAGCAGGTCGGCCCAGTGTTTCGCCGCCGCCATCCAGCGCTGGTTGCCGGTCAGCTCGGCGGCGCGCACCAGCCCCAGCCCGGCCTCGGCGACGATGTCGAGCTGGATGAACCCGCTCGGGTCCGCCTGGCCATAGGGCTTGCCGCGGTTGGGCACGCTGATCAGGAAGCCGGGCCAGGGGTGGTCGGGCGGCGTCTGACAGTAGTCGAGCAGCGCGTCGGCCATCAAGCTGAGGTGGGCGATGGCGGCTGCGTCGCCCGAGTAGCGGTAGTAGTCCACCAGCCCGGTCAGGACGTAGGCGGCGCGCTGCCCGAGGTCGCCGTTGGCCCAGTCGCTGAGCGGCGGGATGGTGATCTCGCCGGTGGGGCTGATCTTCCAGGCGCCGCTGTAGACGTAGTGGGGCAGGCTGGCGGGGGCCTGGCCGGGCGCGGTCCAAGGGTAGCGCTTGAGGGTGTCGGCGGCCACGCGCAGCCGGAAGTCGAGCTGGCCGTTTTGCCCGTGGTACCAGGGCGCGATCACGCCGTGGGAGTCGGTCACCGCGTCATAGGCGTAATAGCGCGTCTGGGCCGCGGCGGCGGCGGCGAGCAGGGCGATGGCCGGCAGGCACGGGGAGAGGCGAGTCATGACAACGCTCCATCAATCCTGTAGGGGCGACCGGCAGGTCGCCCGCCGCCGAGGGCCGGTGCGGGACGCGGGCGACCTGCCGGTCGCCCCTACCGCTACCGGCGAAGCAGCGCCAGCGCCTCGCGCACCGCCACCTCGGCGGAACTGCGGGCGATGGGGAGGCCGAGGTGGCGCATCCGGGCCTGGTACTCGTAGCCCTGCTCGTCCCACACGACCGCGTCGGGCAGGTAGCCGTAGACTCCGTTCAGGTAGCCCAGCGACACCGTGTGCTCGTGCGGCGAGGCCGCCTCCACCGCTGCGCCCACCGGCGAGAGGACTTCCGCCGGCCAGCCGAGCAGCGCGAAGCCGTTGAGCTGCAGCCGGTGCGCCGCGAAGGGCAGGCCGCCGATGGCGCCGCCGTCGTCCAGCGCCGCCACCAGTTCGCGCGCCTCGCGGGCCGCGCGGCGCGGCCAGTAGAGCGGGCCCGGACGGTCGCTCTCGGCCTCCGCCGCAGCCAGCTTTTCCTCCGCCTGTACCAGCCGCTCGCGGGCCTCGTCCAGCGACCCCGGCAGGTCCTCCAGGGGCAGCTCGAACGGCCGCTCCTCCGCCACCAGCCGGCTCACCTCGGCTGGCGCCGGCAGCTCGGTAAGGTGCTTCAGGACTGCGTGGCCGAGGCGCTTGCCGTGCAGCTCGACACACTCGAAGCCGATCCGCGGGTGCGGGTTCACATCGGCGCCGCAGGCCTGGAGGAAGAGTGCCGGGCAGCCGGTCTCCGCCTCCACGAGGGCCTCGGCCACGCCGGGGTAGTCGGCGGAGATCAGGTAGTTCTCCGGCCCCATCACCACGGCGTGGCAGGCGTGGGCGAAAAGGACGGCGAGCGGCGCGCCGGACTCGTCATAGAGCACCGGCTCGCGGCCGTGGGCGAGCCGCGCCGGCCGGGCGGTGGACCGGGCCCAGGCCGCCGCGCCGGTGAGCTTGTCCACCAGCGAGTCGGCGTAGCGCTGCTCCAGCTCGGAGCCGGTCAGGATCGGCCCGGAATGGGTGTGGGTCGAGCCGAGGAACACGCGCTCGGTGGGGAGCCCCTGCTCGCCGGCGATGCGCTCCCGCGCGGCAGCCACCACGTCACGGGTCAGCCCGCCGATGTCGCAGGCGGCCAGGACCGCCGACGTGCCGGTCGACTCCAGCCACAGGACGCGGGCGAAGAGCTCGTCGTGCACCCCTTCCGCGCCGTGGTCGCGGGCCGCGTAGCCGTACATGCCGATGCCCAGCGGCGGCGTGGTGTTCACCCGCACGGCACCGGCCAGCAGACCTGCCATCGTCGCCTCTCCCTTCACCCCAGCTCGAGGATCCCCGCGTTGTCCACCTCCCAGGTGTACGACTCGGTGCCGCGCCACATCAGCCACAGGTCGTCCGCCGGCTTGCGCACGCTGAGGTTGAACGCGACCTTCGCCGGTCGCGCCGCGTCGATCCCCAGCGAGGCGAGCGGCACCTTCCACTCGGCGGTCCAGCGGTCGGCGGCGACCACCTTGGCTGCGTACGTCACGCCTTCCGCCGCCCGCTTCACCGCCGCGGCCGGCGCGCCCGCCTCGTCGCTGCTCTCCCAACGGCCGTTGGGGAAGCCGCGCAGGACCACGATGGCTGCCCGCTGGCTGCCGACCGGATGGCGGAAGGCCAACTCCACGGCGTCGTCCTGCCCCCACACGGCGGTGGTGGAGATCGGCTTCGCTGGACTGACGGCGTTGTCGACGGCCACCCACAGGTTGGCGGCATCGCGGAACAACCAGGCCCGGCTCGTGCGCGATGTTTTGTTGCCCATCACGTCCTGGGCCAGCGGCATGGCCTGGTCGGCCGTGAGACCGTTCCACTCGCCGGCCTGCAGTGCCCCGTCCACCTGCGGCGGCCCGTCGAGCCGCTGGACGCGGTAGATCAGCGCCGGACCGCCCGGTTTGCGCGCCGCGCGAGCCGGCGGCGTGACGAGTGGGATCACCGCGTGCGCCACCGGCCAGGAGGCGCGCTTGGTGTCACGGTAGAGCCCGATCTGTTCGATGGGGATGCGCTCGAAGCCCAGCTTCCAGGCCGGCGAGTCGTCGCGGAGCTGGTAGTTGTGGTGTTCGGCGTCGACGAAGTGCGGGTCCTGGTCGAGCAGGTTGTCCTGGAAGGTGATCAGCGGCCGGGCCTTGCCTTCGATGCCGTCCCACTTGCCGCCGACGCAGATATTGCGCGCGATGGTGTTGTACTTCGGCAGCCCGGGCTCGTCCTGGAGCACGGTGAGGAGCTGTGGGTAGCGCTCGCTCCAGGGCGGCTGGCCGTAGGGCATGGCCTTCAGGTTGGTGGTCAGCACGCCCTCCACCGCGTCCTTCATCCAGCCCACGGCGCGGGCATCGACGTGGATAGCCGGGCGGCAGTCGACGAAGACGTTGTTGTTGATGGTGCAGTCGCGGCCGCCGCCGATGAACGCCGCCATGGTGACTTCGTAGAAGACGTTGCCGACGATGTGGTTGCCCGACAGGGCGTCGTCCTGGTAGACACCGACGCAGCCGCGGCCCTCGAACCCGTTGATGTGGTGGAGGTAGTTGTGGCGCACGACGGTGCCGCGCTGGCTCCAGTCGCGCCCGTTGTAGATGGCGCCGGCGTCGTTGGACTCCAGGCACACGTTGTGGATCTCGTTGAGCTCGATCACGTGCTCGTTGCCGCCGAAGGCGATGGCCTCGTGCGGCGCGTCGTGGATAAGGTTGTGGCTGATCCGGTTGCCCACGCCGTTGACCGCCACGGCCGGGTTGTACATCCGCGCCCAGCGGCTGTAGTGGTGGATGTGGTTGTTGTCGGCGTAGAGGTGCGCGGGGGTGAGGGTCCGGCGGTCGCCGCCGTTGAGTGCGATCCCGCCCCGGGCGGTGTTGGTGATGTCGCAGCCGGACACGCCGCCCTCGCTGCCCGAGAACTCCACCGCCCACGAGCCGGTGTTGCGGACCACGCACTGGGCGATCTCGTTGTGCGTCCCGCCGGCGACGCTGATGGCCGTGCCGGTGGTGGCCTCGAGGGTCAGCCCGGCGATGGTCACGTAGGAGAGATCGCGCAGCGTCAGGAGCTGCGGCGCCACCGAGACCACCGCCTGCCCACGGCCGAGCGGCGCCGGCGGGTAGAAGAACAGCACGCCGGTCTCGCGATCGAGGTAGTACTCGCCCGGCTGGTCCAGCTCACAGAGCAGGTTGAAGGCGTAGTACCACTGCCCCTTGCGGTAGCCGTAGCCGTGGTAGGGCGGGGCCACGCTGAGGGTCTTGGTTGCCGGGTCGATGCTCGCGATCCTCTGGCGCTGGTCCGACCAGTCCCAGAACCAGTAGCCGTGGACCCAGGCGTCCTTCTCGTTCACCCAGCGGCTGGGCCGGTCGGCGTCGTAAGTGAAGATCCCCTCCTTGGTGCCCTTGGTGCCGCGCACGTCCACCGGCGTGGGGCCGAGCACGTCGACGATCTTGACGAAGCCCTCGTTGGGCCAGCGGGCCACGGTCATCGGCTGGTCCTGGAAGAAGAGCTCGGCGCCGCCGCCGGCGGCGCTGCCGAACTGGGTGAGGCCCAGCGCCTTCAGGTCGGCCCGCACCACCTTGTCGCGCACCGCGGGGTCGAGGCGCTCGGCTTCGGCGGGGTCGGTGACGGGCGTGAAGTTGGCGATCACCTTGCCGCCCACGAGCCGTGCGCGGGAGCCGTGCCAGGTCACGGGCGACTCGGCGGTGCCGGTGTCTTCCGCACCCAGGGCGAGCGGCGCCGTGCGCTCGTAGGTGCCGGGCTGCAGCTCGGCGGTGACCGGTCCGGCGGCGGCCTGGCGGGCGGCCCGGACCAGGTCGCGAGCGCGCTCGAGCCCGGCCACCGGCCCGTCGGTCCGGCCGGCGTTCGGCCGCGCGATGGTGCCGGACCAGGCATCGTTGCCGTCCGCTGCGACGTGGATCGTGCGCGCGGCCTGCGCGGCGCAGGCGGCGGTGAGGGAGAGGCAGGCGAGGGCAGCGGTACGTGCGAGCATGCTGATCACTCCGGGGACGGCCATTCGTGGCCGCGGGCCGCGTCCCTCCGACCGACGTTGCGCGCCGGTTTGCGGATCGCTTGGGCCATGGCCTGTTTTGGGGGATGGCGCGGCGGCTTCGAAACCGAGTACAATGGGGACCGTCTAAGGGTGTTGGACAAGCTGTGACCGCTCTAAGGGGAGCGGGGGGAGAGAACCATGTTCCGTCGTGCCGTACGGTTGGTGTGGGTGCTGGGTGGAATGCTGTTGCTGCCGGCGTGTGGCGGCGGTGGCCGCTCGCAGGGAGTGGACGGGGGGATCCCGCCCGTGGTGCCGGGAGGATCGAGCGAGGTCGGCACCGCACGGGTTCACGTCGACGTCCAGACCGGCGAGGTCACGGTGTCCCCGCTGGGCGGCGGGCGCGCGGTGTTCGCCGGGAGCACCATCGCCCTGCACACCAGCACGCTCTTCGATCAGCCGGGCAACTCCGGGCTGCGGGTGTTGCGCGTATCGCTGCAGAACCAGTCCGGCCTGCCCCTCGGCCAGCTCCCCGACGGCACGGTGACCGGGCTGCGCGCGTTCGTGGGGCAGTTCGCGAACCTGTCGACGGCGGATCTGGATCTCCGCGATCAGGTGACCGTGAGCACCGTGGCCGGCACGGGCGTGGCGGGGTGGCTGGACGGGTCGGCGCTGACGGGCAAGCTCAACATGCCCTGGGGCGTGGCCCGGGACGCGTCAGGGTCGCTGAACATCGTGGAGTTCGCCGGACAGCGGGTGCGGCTGCTCAAGGACGGGATGCTGAGCACGGTGGCGGGGGCGGGCAGCGTTGGCAACGTGGACGGGGTGGCGCTGCTGGCGAAGTTCAACAACCCGCTCGGGATCGCCTGCAACCCCACGGACGGCAGCCTGGTGGTGACGGACGCCAGCAACGCGTGCATCCGGCGCGTGACGGCCAGCGGATCGGTGACGCGGATCGCCGGCACGGGGACGACGGGGTACGTGGAAGGCGCGGGGGATGTGGCCAAGTTCAACCTGCCCGTGGGGGTGGCGGTGACGAACACCG
>JACPDV010000348.1:0-5806 GCA_016183835.1 Armatimonadota bacterium | reverse complement strand
GACGGGCCTGGATCCCACTCTGCCGACCAGCTACACGGTGAGCACCTTCGCCGGGTCGGGTGCCGCGGCGATCACGGACGGGGTGGGCACGAGCGCGGCGGTGAACAAGCCCTACGCGCTGGCGCTGGACGGTTCAGGCAACCTCTTCGTGAGCGAGGCGAACACGCCGGCGGTCCGGCGGGTGACGCCGGACGGTGTGATGACGACCGTGGCCGGGACGGGCATTGCCGGGACGGCGGACGGGATCGGCAACGTGGCGACCCTCCAGGCGCCGTACGGTCTCGCGTGGTCCAACGATGGGTTGGTGGTGAGTGAGTACACGGCGAACAAGCTGCGGCTGGTGAGCCTGCGCGAAGGGGCGTCGCCGGCGACCTCGCTCGGCTGGGTGGTGCGCACCCTGGCCGGCGCGGGGACGGCGGGCGGCACGGACGGCGTCGGCACCGCCGCGCAGTTCAAGAACCCGACCGGGGCAGCCATCGACGGCGCGGGGAACATCTTCGTCTCTGAAGGAGGCAACCACAAGGTCCGCGAGGTGGTGCCGACGAACGGGCACCTGACGCTGAACGAGCCCGACGGGAGCGCGCCGGCCGAGCCCGTGGCGGTGGCGAACCCGGATGGCTTCGCGCCGAGCACCGGGATGGGCTCCAACACCCCCTTCATCCGCTACGCGGAGAGTGTCGATCGCGGCGCCACCAGCAGCACGAAGGACTGGTACTTCAGCATTCCGAGCGGGGTGAAGGCGTTCGAGTTCACCGTGCTGGTGCAGGCGGACACGGCCGGGCCGGCGCCGCCGCCGGTCGGCTCGAGCACGCTCGGCTCGGACGGCTCCTACGTTCGGACGCTGGCCGGCGCGGACACCTTCGGCCTCGTGGACGGTCTGGGAACCCAGGCCCGGTTCCACGCCGGCCACGGCCTGTGCTTCGCGCCGGAAGGGGTGATGTACGTCGGGGACGACATCAACTGCGCCATCCGGCGGGTCGAGGCCGACGGCACGGTGGTGACCATCGCGGGCCTCACGGGGGCGCCCGGTTCGTCCGACGGCACCGGTTCGGTGGCCGACTTCGACGGACCCGCCGGCGTGGCCGTGTCGGCCGACGGACAGGTCGTGTTCGTCGCCGACGAGAACGCCCACACGGTGCGCCGGGTAGCGCTCACTCCCGGCGCCGACCCGACCGACCCGGCCAACTGGACCGTGACCACCATCGCCGGCCTCTACGCCACGGCGGGTTACGCCGACGGCGACGGGGTGGCGGCCCGTTTCTCCGGCCCGCACGGGATTGTGGTCGATGCCGTGGGCACCGTCTACCTGACGGAGGCCACCGGCTACCGCGTCCGGAAGCTGCAGTGTGTGGGCGGCGACGCCAGCCTGGCTACCAACTGGCTGGTCTCGCTGGTGGCCGGCAGCACTGCCGGCACGCCGGCTCACACCGACGGCGAGGGCGCCGCCGCACGGTTCATGGACCCAATGGGCTTGGCCCTCGATCGGCTGGGCCGGCTGGTGGTCGTCGATGCCGGCGACCAGAACGTCCGGCTGATCACCCTGCCGGGCACCGTCACCACCATCGGGACCAACGCCGATCTCGGGTGGGACGTGGCTGCCGACCAGGCCGGCAACCTCTACTTCACCGTGACCAAGGGCCTGGTGCGGCTGTCGCCGAGCAGCGTGTGGGCCTACGTGGCGGGGTCGTCTTCGACCTCCGGCAGCGTGGACGGGGCCGGCAACGCGGCCCGGTTGGCTGCGCCTCGCGGCCGGGCGATCAGCGACTCCGGGAACCTGGCGACGATGGACCAGAACGGCAACCGACTGAGGGTGGTCGAGCGGGTGGTGACCGTCGGCGCGCCGTAGGAGACGCCGATGTGGCCACCGCTTGCCCGCCGAGCGCTCCTCGCGGCTGCGGCCGGAGCTCTGCTGGTGGGCCTCGTCACCGCCTGCGGCGGCGGCGGGGCCCACCTGTTGGCGCCTCGGCTGCCGGAAGCCGAGCTGCGACTCCCGCCGGACGAACAGCCCGTCCCGCTCCACGGGGCTGCTCCGCCACGTCTCATCCAGTCCGCCGCGCTGATCCATGCCGGCAGCGCTCGCACCACCTACAGCGTGGACGGCACCGGCTACGCCGTGGCCGTGCTCGACACGGGCTGCTATACCAGCCACAGCGACTTCCCCGGCGGCAAGATCGTCTACCAGCACAACTACAGCACCGAGAACGCCGCCGACGGCAATGACGTCACCGACAACAACGGCCACGGCACGCACGTGGCCAGCACCATCGCCGGCAACGGCACCCACACCGGCATCGCCCCCGGCGCCGACCTGGTCATCCTGAAAGTCCTGCCGGGCACCACCACCGCCGAGGCCAACGCGCTCGACTGGCTGATCGCCAACCACGACACGTACAACATCACCGCGGTCAACATGTCGCTCGGCGTCAACGTCAACTGGACGAGCGTGGTGACCAACTACAGCGGGATCCAGGGCAAAGTGGAGACGCTGCGGGCGGCCGGCGTGGCGGTAGCCATCGCTGCGGGCAACGGCTTCTACACCGCCAGCAGCGCGCAAGGCATGGACTTCCCGGCGATCATTCCCGACAGCACCAGCGTGGGTGCGGTCTACGACGCCGACACCGGTGGCTGGAGCTACGGCAGCGGCGCCGTGGCCAACTCCAGCGCGGCCGACCGCATCTGCCCCTTCAGTCAGCGGCTCAGCGACAGCACGGGCGGCGCCTACCGCACCGACGTGTTCGCCCCCGGCGCCGTGGTCACCGCGGCGGGCACCAGCAGCACCACCGCCTCGGCCGATCTCCACGGCACCAGCATGGCCACCCCCGTCGCCGCCGGCAGCATCGTCTTGCTCCAGCAGTACTACGCCAACCTGTGGGGCGTCCTGCCCACCGTGGACCAGGTCGAGGGCTGGCTCCGCGACAACGCCACCACCGCCAACGACGGCGACGACGAGGACGACAACGTCACCCACACCGGCGCCGACTTCAAGCGCCTCGACGTGCTGGCGGCCATGGACGCCATGCCCCGGCCACCTGACCTCGAGATCACCGCGGTCACGCCGTCCACCACGACGCCCATGGCCGGCGCCACCTTCAGCGTGGACGTGACCGTCCACAACCGCGGCAGCGGCAACGCCGGCGCTTTCGTCGTGGGGCTCTACCAGGACCTGGCCGCCGCGCCCACGACCGCCTCCACGGCCGACGCGACGCTGCCCATCGCCTCCCTCAACGCCGGCGCCAGCACCACCGTCACCTTCAGCAGCCGCAGCTACCCGAGCGAAGGCACCTACACGCTCTGGGCCCTGGCCGACTCCGCCGCGGCCGTCAACGAATCCGACGAGACCAACAACTACGGCCCAGCCAGCGGGCGGACGATGACGGTCGTCTCCGCCGTGGCCGCGCCCACCAACCTCGGGCTCTCGCCGGGCTCGGTCGCCTCCCGCGCCGGCGAGCTGCAAGCTCTCGTGGCCGGCTACCGTGACGCCAACGGCGCGGGCACCATCGCCTACGCCGCCCTCGCCGTGGACGGCTCGGCGCTGCGCGCCCGCTGGGTCCGCGCCACCAACCGGCTCTACCTCCAGGGCGACGACGGCTCGAGCTGGCTCGGCGGCTTTGCGCCCGGCTCCTACCACACCGTCCGCAATCGTGAAGGCTGGCTCGACTGCCGCCACACCACCATCGGCGAGAGCGGGAACGATCTGACGATCTCCTGGTCGCTCCTGCCGAACGGCGAGTGGACCGGCAGCACGCGGGGAGTGTCGACGATGGTGCAGGACCAGGCCGCCCTCGGCAGCGGGTGGAGCAGCGCCGGGCAATGGACGGTGCAGCCCGCTGCGTTCTCGTTCGCCATCGCCGGCTCGGCTGGGTTCTCGGGCCAGGCGCACGACACCGCCGTGTCCAGCCTCACCGCGGCGCCGGCCACCTGGTCTGCCGGGGGCACCGGAACGCTCACCGTGCGGCTGGCGAACCCGGGCCGCAGCGACGAGCGGTCGCAAGTGCTCACCGTTTACGACGGCCTTCACCCCTTGGCCCGTCTGGTGGTGGACTTCCTGGGGAAGGGCGCCTGGCGCCAGGGCAGCCTCTCCTGTCCCGCGCCCTACGACGCCGGCGGTGCGCTGACGCTCAGCGCCGCCCTGTCGCCGGCGCGGCTCGAAACCGCCACCGGCAACAACTCGGGTCAGCTCCTCGTACCGGTCCGATAGCCCCGACTCCGCAAGAGAATCGCAACCTCCGCCCTCTGGCAGCCCCCCTTGCTGCATGGTACCATTTGGATAACAGCATGTAGAAGTTGACATTTACGGCTCGCGGGGAGCTCGGCATGTGGGGATGGCGCCGGGAGATCAACATGGTCGTCGTTCGCGTCGCACGGTTGGTCCTGTTCGTGACGTCCCTGGCCGCGCTGTCGGGATGTGGCGGGGGCTCGCCCGCGCGTGTCGGGGGCGAGGGGGCGGACACGCCGGAGCCTGCGGCCCGCGAACCCCTCGGCACCGCTCAGGTCCACGTCGATACGGCCTCCGGCGAGGTGCGCGTCACGCCTCTGGCGGGAAGTCGGGCTGTGTTCGGGGGCAACACCCTCACCGTCAACACGAGCCTCCTCTTCGATCAGGCCGGGAACACCGGCCTGCGCGTGCTCGAGGCCTCGCTCACCAACCACTCCGGCCTGGCCATCGGGGGCCTGCCCGATGGCACGGTGACCGGCCTGCGGGTCCTCTTCTCTGGGTTCACCAACCTTGGCGCGCCCGACCTCGACATCCGCGATCAGGTCACGGTGTCCACCTATGCCGGCACCGGCGTCGCCGGTACCACCCTCGGCCCGGCCTTGACCGCGCAGCTCAACCGGCCCGAAGGCTTGGCCATCGCGCCGGACGGGACGCTGTTTGCGTCCGAGTTCGGCGGCCACCGGATCGTCCAGATCCGGAACCAGTGGGTCAGCCGGCTGGCGGGATCGGGCACCGCGGGGAACACCGATGGCGTAGGGGCGGCTGCGCAGTTCAACGGGCCGTGGGGGCTGGCCTACGACCCAACCGACCAAAGCCTCATCGTCGCCGACTACAACAACCACATGCTGAAGCGCGTCACGCTCGACGGTGTGGTCACGCGAGTGGCCGGCACAGGCACGGCCGGGGCCACCAACGGCAGTGGCACCACCGCTCAGTTTAACTTCCCGGTCGGCGTGGCCGTCAGCCCGGACGGCGCGATCTACGTTGCCGACAACCAGAACAGGCTGGTGCGGCGGGTGACACGGTCCGGCGCCGATCTGAGGAGCCCCGCCAGCTACACGGTGGAGACGCTGGCCGGCTCCGGTTCCGCCGCTTACGCGGACGGTGTGGGCACCGCGGCGAGCTTCAACGCACCCTACGGCATCGCGGTCGGCCCGGACGGCATCGTCTACGTGGGCGAGTACCCGAACCGCCGTGTGCGCTGTATCAGACCGGGTGGGCAGACCACGACCATTGCCGGCACCGGCGCCGCCGGGGGCACCAACGGCTCCGGGGAGGTGGCGACGTTCAACAACCCCTACGGGTTGGTGTGTACCGACAACGGTCTCGTGGTGGCCGAAGGCTACAACCAGACGCTGCGGCTGATCACCCGGAAGGACGGGGCTTCGGGCGCGACGGCTTCGGGTTGGACCGTGCGCGGGCTGGCCGGGACCGGCGCCACGGGGCGCACCGACGGGCTGGGCAACGTCGCCACGTTCAACCGGCCGTGCGGCGTGGCGGTCGACCGCTCAGGCGCCGTGTACGTGGCCGACGTGCTCAGCCACGCGGTGCGCCGGGTCGTGCCGACCAACGGGCACCTGACACTCGGCG
>JACPDV010000368.1:4623-7795 GCA_016183835.1 Armatimonadota bacterium | reverse complement strand
GGGAGGCCCAATGATGATGCGGTCGGCGTCCGTCCTGTCGACAATGGCCATGCTCTCGGGCATGTGGTTTGGCGCGTGCGGTGGTGACGATAAGGGCGGCGCGGCGCCCGCCGATACACTCGGCGACGAGGGCGCCCCGGCCGACACCGGCACTGCGGGCGACGAGACCGGCATCGCCTCGGATTCCGACGCCGATTCCGACGCCGCGCCCGAGACCGAGCCCGCCGACACGTTGCCGTCCGACAGCGGCGACAGCGCCGAGGCCGGTGAAACGCTGGACTGCGACGCCGCGGTGCGCCTGCCCGGCTGCCCCTGCACCACCTCGGACGACTGCACCGACTACTGCGTGACGACCGATCTCGGCAAACGCTGCGTGGCCGCTCTGCCTCGACTATGGGGCCGCCGGGCACGTCTGCGGCGGCTACTGCAGCGACGAGACTGCGTGCCCACCGGGTTATGCGTGCGCGGACCAGGTGCTCGGCGATGGTTCGCACACCAAGCAATGTGTCCGCAACGACGGCGTGTGTGCGTGCAACGCGCTCGGGACTTCGCTCAGCATGGCCACCGAATGCGAGGTCACGAACCCGCTCGGGACCTGCGCGGGCGAGCGCGTGTGTGGCCCCGATGGGCTCGGCGCGTGCGATGCGGGCGCCGCCGTTCCCGAGGTATGCGATCGCATCGACAACGACTGTAATGGGGTGACCGACGACATCGCGGTCGACGCGCCCTGCACGTCGCGATGCGCGCACATCGCCAGCAGCGGGAGCGTCTGCGCCAGCGCATGCTCCACCGCGTGCAGCCCGGCGTGCGCGCTGCAGCCGTGGTCCGTCAGAAACTCGCGCACCTCCTCGTTCGGCACCAGCCACAGCGCCGCCGTCTCCACGCTCTGCGGCGGGCACTCCACGCTGCGCGTGTCGAGCAGCTCGAAGCTGATGTACTTCAGCACGCGGTAGCCGGTGGTGGTCTTGGTCACCGTCACCTCGCCCAGCCCGGCGGTCAGCGCGCCCACCGCCCGCGTCTCGGTCTCCGCGTCCACCTCGACCAGCGTGTCGATCTCCGGCATGGTGAACCAGTCCACCGTCACCGGCTGCAGCCGCACCTGCCGCTCGGCCTGGTCCACCGCCTGCACCAGGTACTGCTCGCCGTCGTGGAGGTGCACCGAGCCGGGGTAGCAGACGTCCCACAGCCGCGAGCCGTCCTCGGTGGCGAGCACCTCTTCGCGCGTCGAGTCGACGAGCTGGTAAGCCAGGCTGTCGGCGGAGCGGAGGCTGACCGACCCGGCCGGATGGTCCACGCCGGCGGCCGCGTAGAACCAGCGCCCGCCCTGCTGCCGGAGGTAGCCGTCCTCCTCGAAGAACGGCAGGAGCGCCTCGGCCTCCGGCCCGAACCGCGCCACGTCGTGCTCGTCGAGCGGCTGCTCGAAGGCCGCGCAAAGGAGGTGGCCGCCGAGGATGTAGACGTTGGACGGATCGATCAGCGCCTGCTCGGTGGGGGTGCTCCAGAGCACGTCGGGATGCGCCGCGAAGTACTGGTCGACCACGCTGCTGCGGGTCACCAGCAGCCCCAGCGAATCGCGCGAGCCGCGCCCGGAGCGGCCGAGCTGCTGGTGGAAGCCGGCGATGGTGCCCGGGTAGCCGACCATCACCGTCGCGTCGAGCCCGCCGATGTCGATCCCCGCCTCCAGCGCCACGGTGGCCACCACGGCGGTGAGATCGCCCTCAGCGAGCCGCTTCTCGATGGCCCGCCGGTCCTCGGCCAGGTAGCCGGCGCGATAGGCCGAGACCTTCTCCACCAGCCGGCCGTCCACCGCCTCGAGCGCGGCGCGGAGGTAGCGCAGAATCAGCTCCGCCTCCTGCCGGGCGAGGGTGAAGGCCAGCGTGCGGATCTTCGCCTGCACCAGCTCGGCGATGAGGTGCGTAGCCTCGATGTTGCCGCTCCGCCGCGCGCCGGTGGCCCGGTCCATCACCGGCGGGTTCCACACCACCACGTGGCGCCGGCCGGCCGGCGCGCCGTTCTGCCACACCACCCGCACGTCCTCGCGGCCGATCAGCCCGCTGACCAGCTCGGCCGGGTTGGCGATGGTGGCGCTGCAGGCGATGAAGCACGGATGGCTGCCATAGCGCTCGCAGAGCCGGAGCAGCCGGCGGAAGACGTGCGCGGCGTGGGAGCCGAAGACGCCGCGGTAGAGGTGAACCTCGTCGATCACCACGTACTTCAGGTTGGCGAACAGCTCGGCCCAGAGGGTGTGGTTGGGGAGCAGGGCGAGGTGGAGCATGTCCGGGTTGGTGAGCACCAGGTTGGCCGCCTGGCGGATGGTGCGGCGCTCGTCCTCGGGGGTGTCGCCATCGTAGGCGGCGGCGCGCAGGCTCTCCCACAGGCCGAAGGCCTGGAGCTTGCGGAGCTGGTCGCGGGCGAGGGCCTTGAGGGGGAAGAGGTACAGCGCACGGGAGCCGCGGTGGGCGAGGATCTCCTCCAGCACCGGCAGGTTGTAGCAGAGCGTCTTGCCGCTGGCGGTGCCGCTGACCACCACCACGTCCTGCTTCGCGCGGGCCAGGGTGACGGCCTCGACCTGGTGGGTGTAGAGCGCGGCGATGCCCTGGCGGTCGAGGGCGGTGCGGAGCAGTTCGGGGAGCGGCGGGTCGAGCTCGGCGGTGAGCGCGGGGCGGCCGGGGATCACGTGGTGGGCGACCACCTGATCCTCGTAGCGGGGATCGTTTTGCAGCCCGTCGAGAAAGGCGGCGACGTCCATGAGTGTCCCGCGGCACGCGGATCATGGTAGCACGTTGGCGAGGGCGGTGGTTGGTGCCAGGCACCGTGTGGCACGGGCATCCTGCCCGTGGTCCCCGCTCCTCCCGGCGCCGTCGCAAGAGAATCACAACAATCGGCCTCCGATTTCGTGTTGTGCTACCCTTTCGACTGGGCTACACTTGCCGCGACGTTCGGGCGAGGGGCCGCGCAGCGGGGTAAGCGCATGTTGTACATTGGTGTCGGAAGGTTACCGGGGGGGGGTATACGCCAAGGCGTTGCTGCTCGGCTGCCTGCTGGCCGGCCGTCGCCGGTTTCGCCGATAACCCGCTGACCGTGACCGCCTGGGTCACGAGCGGGCCGCAGCCCGACCCGGCGATGACGGGGCAGGAGGCGCTGACGGGCCTCTCGGCCACGGTGGACAATC
>JACPDV010000368.1:0-4613 GCA_016183835.1 Armatimonadota bacterium | reverse complement strand
GCAGCAGGAGCTGCAGATGGACGGCCCGGTGTGGGGCTGGGTGGTCGAGCAGGTCGAGTACCGCGCCACGGAGCAGGATCCGTGGGCGCAGGTCACCGCGGGGTTCACGCTCTCCATCGAGCATCCGTCCACGGGATCGCCCGACGCGCTGCTGCACGCCAACTACGAAACCGTTGGCCAGTGGCGGGCAATGCTGCGAGTGAACGTCGAGTACGTGGCGCCGGAGACGGGGGAGCGGTGGAGTGGGACGGCGACGAAGCTCACCGGGGGCGCGCCGGTCGGCCCGCATCGCCCCGGGTCGATCTGGGGCAAGGTGATCGATGCCACGACGGGCCAGCCGACGACGCTCGTCATGGTGACCTGCCACGAGAAGAACGGCGGCGGCGACCCGGCGTTCAACGGGTTCGACGCGAACGGCTACTACGACTTCGGACCCGTGGCGACGGGCGCGTACATCGTCACCGCGGGGCAGGCTATCTGGGCGTCCTCGACGCCGGACAAGTACGAGTTCGTGTTCCAGGAGGGTCAGAGCGCGCGGTGCGATTTCGTGATGCACCGGTGGACCATGAACCGCAGCCTAGAGATCATCGAGCCTCACACCAACCCGATTGGGGGCGGGCAATCGGCCTGCATGCGGGTGAGCTGGCGAGAGCACGTGGATCCGCCGAAGCACATCAAACTCACCGCGTACGACCTGACAGTGCCGTCGCTGGAACCGATCCGCTGGATAGACTGCGGCCTGAGCGACGAGGGCGCCGCGACCACGGCGTTCAATGCGCAGCCCCAAGGCGGCGGAATCGTCATGGGTACACTGGGGGATCCGTGGCTGACCACCGCGTGTTTCAACGATGACTACCTGGTGAAGGCGGAGGTGGACTTCACGAACCCGTGGGGCGAGGGGGATCCGCACGAGGAGGCGACGAAGGCGGAGTCGGTGCGGAACATGGTAATCCACAACGTGCAGACCAGCTCGGGGAATGCGGACTACCTGGTCTATGACCCGGACCCGGCGTCCGGGCACTCGAACCCATGGCTGTCCTTCGACATCGTTGACGACGCGCAGACGGAGCCCTGTTCGTACCACTGGTACGTGACCGGGCTGCATGGCGTGCCGTTCGACGCTACGGTCGTTCTACCGAACCTCGTGCAGGAAGATCCGCGCATGGTACGGCTGAACTTCACGCCGGACGATCTCGGCCCTGGACGCGGCGTCCTGTCGTTCGAGATCCACGTGGAGAAGAGTGAGGGTCCCGGGGACGAGCAGTGGTTCCGCGCTCCAGCAAAGCTGACGGCCAGCGTGCTGAGCTTCTACTTTCGGCACAGCGGCACTGGCGAATACGAGGCCTGGTGCAAGTACAACCTGCACGACGACAGCAGCACGAATGCCCAGCAGACGGAGTTGGACATGCTCTCACCGTCGCTCGTTCGTGTCGGCGGGACCAGTGGCGAGTGCACTCTCGGTGACCATCGCGTCAAGCTGGGCGATGTGCCGGAGTTGCCGCCGCCCGGCGCCTACACGGCCGTGGCGAGAGGGGAAGACCTCCATGGTTTCGACATCGAGCCTCAGCACTACAGGGAGCATCAGAACCACCGAATCCTGCCGCCGATTAGTGGTGCTGCGCCGGCAACCGCGTACGCGTTCTCCTGCGTTACCCCGGACGTCGACAGGCCTTTGTTCCAGAGCATGTCAGGAATCGCGTACGATAGCTGGGGCGTTGCCGGCAGCCCGTACGCCAGGCGGAACGGAGACGCGCTCCGAGACGCAATGATCGAGGGATTCCGACAGGGCACGATCTTCGTGTACAACGGGCACGGATCGCCCGGTACGGCGGGCACCGGGGCCCGGGTGCTAACACCTCCGATCCCGGATGCAGGAATCGAGGTCGCTCAGGAGTTCGATGTGCAGGTGTCAAGCACCAGCCAGATGAGGCTCGGCGCCTTCTTTGGCTGCGACATGGGCGCGATCGGCGCCATAGCGGACCACGTCAAGTCCAAGGGCGCCCAATGCACCTTCGGGTGGGACGACGTACAGGACATGTACAGCCAGCAGTACTGCGCCAACCACTTCTGGCTGCGGGCAATGCAACCGAACGAACCCGTGAGCTATGCGCTGGCGGACGTGATTGCGGAGGCGTTCAACGGATATGGCGAGGAGTCCATCAAACACGTCCACGTGCGCGGGTCTGCGGTTCTGATGCCCTGGCCGGATCCTCACACGGAGTAGGTCCGTTGCAGAAGCAAGGGGCACGGCGCCAGCGCTGGCCCCGTCTGGCAGTGTGCAGGAGGCTAACGAGATGCGACGGTTGCTCGTCATGATCATGACGGTTTCGGTGCTCTGGGCCACGGCTGTGGTTCTGGTGCCGGCACGGCGAGGGGCGGCGGCAGCGGACGACATAGCGGCCGTGGCCCGGCTGATCGGCGTGGCCTCCGAAGTGCTCTCCGTGGTGCCGCCCCCCGCGGAGCCCGCCGGCCAACGTAGACGGTCGGTCCTGCGACTGCGCGGACCGGACAGGCTCGAGGTCACCTACGACCTGGAACGGCGTTACATCTCGCGGTTGTCGGGACCGAGATCGACCTATCGCGGCCCCGCGGCACCGCAGTCTGCGCTGCCCCGGCTCGCGCGGGACCTCCTCGCTCGCTTTCACCCGCGGTGGCGGGAGACCGACAGCTTGGATGAAGCACCAGTCTACGCGGACAACGGCTTCGCGGCGTTCTCCTGGCGTGAGCGCCGCAACGGCGCATGGACCGGCGGCAACGCCGCGCTCATGCTGCAGCTGGGCAGCGGCCGCGTGATGGCCTACCGGGCCTACGTGCCGCCGGAACATCCGCGGCCGGCCACTGTCAGTCGCGAGCTTGCCATCAATGTGCTCAGGCAACGTTACCGAACAGGCGATCCTGCTAGCTTCCGCGTCACGGCTGCTGAACTATGGGGTGCCAGCCTGTTGGCGCCGAACGAAGATCCGGTCTGGCGGATCAGCGTTGAAACCGGGAGCGCAGCCGGAGAGGGCTCGTATCGGGTCGAAGCCGTTGACGCTGTGACGAGCGAGGTGTGTTCGCTAGGCGGTACCACCGGTGGGTAGGCAGTCAAGGGCAGTGGCGCTCACCGTCGCCACGGTTGGTGTCGGGCTCGCTCTGGTCTCAGCGTGCGTCTACCGGCGGCAGTGCGCGAAGTCCGACGAATCGCGGTCGGAGCAGGAAGTGCTTGCGTACTTGTGCGGATGCCTGCGCGTGCAGGCAGGCGCCCTGTCTGTTCCGCGGCGGGAGGGGCCGGATTCCTGGGTGCTGGTCGACCTCGGCGCCGGAGTGCGTTGGGAAGTGCACTACATCCGCGGTTCCATCTGGCTGGGAGTTGTCTTGAGGCCCGACGGCCGTCAACTCCGCTGGCGCCTCCCAACCGGGACGGCCGGGTCGTACGAGCAGAGGCTCCGGGCTGACGCCGCGGCGACGTTCGCACAACTACTGCGGTTGCCCGCAGTTGACGTGCGGTTCGTCGCGATTCGTCGCGGGACCCACGGAAGCCCAACCGTGAGAGTAGCGATTGACGGCCAGCACCGGCATGTCGCCGCCGAGTACGACCTCTTGTTCGACGCGGGAACGGGCAGCCTTCTCTCGTTTCAGGCGGTGGTCGGCTAGCTCCTCGCCGATCCGGCAAGGAAAGCAACAAGCAGCCGGCGGCAGCCGGACGCCGCAGGCCAGGGGCCGAGGTGTCACCATGAGTCCCAGCCACCGGTCCTTCGCAACGGCTCTGCGTGTCGCAGCCCTTGTGGCCGCGTGTGCCGGCAGTACGGCCCGCGGCACGGCGGTCGCCTGGCCCCCCACCCACCCCTCCCACCTCCTCTCCCTCGCCTCCGCCCCCGCCGGCCAGCTCTGGGTCGGCACCGAGGACGAGGGCGTCTGGCGCTACGATCCCAGCGCCGACCCGCCCTGGCGGCAGCTCACCTGTCGCGACGGGCTCGGCGACGACTCCGCGTACGCCCTCGCCATCGACCCCCTCGGCCGCGTCTGGGTTGGCCACCTCAACCACGGCGTGTCCGTCTTCAACGGCACTACCTGGCGCAACTACGGCCAGCTCACCGGACCCCTCGGCGCCCGCGTGTTCGACATCGCCGTGCACCCCTGCGACGGCAGCGTGTGGATCGGCACCGACCTGGGTGTCGCGGTGTGGCATGGGCAGCCTGCCCATGATCCCCTTCCCGGAGTGACCGAGACCGGAGGGGATCATGGGCAGGATGCCCATGCCACTGCGGAGTGGTCCTACCTCACCCGCGCCGACGGGCTACCGTCGGACCAGATCACGGCGATCACGTTCAGCGCGGCCGGGGAGGCGGTGATCGGGACCGATTGCCAGGGGGTGGTGGTGCTGCGAGGAGGGGCCTCCCTGTCCGGCTCCCTCTCCCGCCGGGAGAGGGTAGGGGTGAGGGCCGCTGGGGAGGGCGCCACCGGCCTCGAGAGCCCTCACCCGGCCGCGGACGGCCGACCTCTCCCGGTGGGAGAGCGGTTTCGCATCCGCTTCGCAGGCTGGTTCCTGACGCCTCTCCCACCGGGAGAGGTCGCCGAGCGCAGCGAGGCGGGTGAGGGGCGCTGACGGCACCCCGCGGGGGAACCGAGGTCTC
>JACPDV010000367.1 GCA_016183835.1 Armatimonadota bacterium | reverse complement strand
GCGGCCTGGTCGTTGCCGTCAGGCGCGACGTGGAACGCGGTCTCGGCGGCGGTACAGCCGGCGCACAGGAGCAGGGCACAGAGGATGCGCATGGGCGGACGGTTCCACGCGCCGGCCGTGGTTCCTCGCCGGTGGCACCGTGCGCCGGCACCCCCCTCCCGCCTCCCCCCGCTTCGCAGGGGGAGGAGCTGTCCGGGAGGAGGATCCGCTCCCGGCACCACGAACCAGGTCCGCATCTGCGCTCATCTGCATCATCTGTTGATCCATCCGCCGTCCTCACAACGTGCCCGGGAGCGAATCGATGATCCGCATCGGCATGGTCGGGTTGGGCAACATCAGCGGCTTCCACCGCGCCGGGATCCGCGCACACGCCGACCGCGCCGCGCTGAGCGTGGTCTGCTGCCGCAGCCGCGAGCACGGCGAGGCCGTCGCGCGGGAGGCGGGCTGCGCTTACATCCCGGACTACAGAGAGGTTTTCGGACAGTGCGACGCCGTGATGCTGCTCACGCCGCACCACCTGCACTACCCGATGGCCCGCGACGCCCTCGCCGCTGGGGTGAAGCACCTCTTCATCGAGAAGCCGGTGACCAACACGCTGGCCGAGTGCGATGACCTGATCGCCCGCGCGGAGTCGGCCGGCGCGTCCGTGACCGTGGGCTACGTGCTGCGCTTCGTGCCGGTAGTGCAGCAGATGAAGGCGATCCTCGACAGCGGCCGGCTGGGCGCGCCGGTGGCCGGGCTGTGCCGCACGGAGCACGGCTTCACACCGGAGGAGTTCAAGGCGCTGCTCACCTGGGCGGCCAAGACCGAGCACCTGGGCGGCGGCGTGCTCTTCAGCCACGGCTGCCACTACGTGGACGTGATGCTGTGGATGCTCGGCGACGTGACCGAGGCCACCTGCGTGCGCAACCACACGCTCCTCCGTAACGTGATGGAGGGTGAGGACTCGGCGTTCATGAACTTGCGCTTCGCCGGCGGCGCCATCGGGTCGTACTTCGCCACCTGGGCGGTCAGGTACCGCGAGCTGAGCATCGACCTGCGGGTCTACTGCCTCGACGGGCAGGTGATCTTCCAGCAGTTCGAGGACGCTTCGACGGCTCTGACCCTGATCGACAAGACCGGCCGGCAGGCCCTGCAGCCGGCGGTGCCGGCGGGCGACATCGGACGCAGATCAATTGCGGCAATCCTGGAAGCATACGGCGCGGCCGGCGCGTGAGCGCCCGGTATCGGCCGTAGGGGCGGGGCAAGCCCCGCCCGGTTGGCGAACCGGGTCGCACCGGCGGCGGGCGGGGCAAGCCCCGCCCCTACACCATCCATGCGCTCAAGCGAGGGAGGGTTGGGCACAGCAATGAACGCATTCGACTACGAGCGTGTGGCCACGCTGGACGAGCTGGTGGCCGCGCTGGCCGGCGACCCAGACGGCACCCGGCTGCTCGCCGGCGGCACCGATCTGTTGGTCTTCATGGCCGACGGCAAGCTGGCGCCGCGCAAGCTGCTCGATCCGAAACGGGTGCCCGAGCTGAACGGCATCAGCCACAACGGCACGCTCCGCATCGGCGCGCTGACCCGCATGCGCGACGTGGAGCTGCATCCGCTGGTCCGCTCGCGCTACACGGCCCTGGCGCAGGGCGCGTTCGAGGTGGGCTCGGTGCAGATCCGCCACCGCGCCACCCTCGGCGGCAACCTCGGCACGGCCTCGCCCGCCGCCGACACGCCGCCCGCCCTGCTGGTCCACGACGCCGTGGTCAAGCTCCGCGGCCCGGACGGCGTGCGCAAGCTGCCGCTCGGCGAGCTGTACCGCGGGCCCGGGCAGACGGTGCTCGCGCCAGGGGAGGTGATCGTGGCGGTCAAGCTCCCCGAGCACCCGGCGCGGACCGGGAGCTGGTACATCAAGCTGGCCACGCGCAAGGCGATGGACATCGCCTTCGTCGGCGTGGCGGCACGGGTCACCTTGGCGGAGGACGGGCGCGTGGCCGAGGCGCGCGTGGCGCTCGGCGCCGTGGCGCCGGTGCCGCTCCTGGCCGCCGAGGCCGGGGCAGCGGTGACCGGCTCGCGGCTGGAGGACGCGGCGCTCGCTGCGGCGGCTGAGGCGGCGATGGCGGCCAGCTCACCCATCAGCGACAAGCGCTGCAGCGCGGAGTACCGGCGGGCGATGGTGGGGGTGTTGACCAAGCGGGCGCTGCGGCAGGCGGCGGCCCTGGCGGAGAAGCGCTGATGGCCAAGCAGTTGATCTCGTTGCGGGTGAACGGCTCCGAGCGCGACTGCGTCGTGGAGCCGCGCACCCGGCTGCTGGACGCGCTCCGGGAAGGGCTCGGGCTGACAGGCGCCAAGGAAGGCTGCGGCAACGGCGAGTGCGGCGCGTGCACGGTGCTGGTCGACGGGCGGCCCATCAACTCCTGTCTCATGCTGGCGGTGGAGGCGGTGGGCAGCGAAATCCTGACCATCGAAGGGCTGGCCACGCGCGACGGGCTGCACCCGCTGCAAGAGGCGTTCATGGAGCACGGCGGACTGCAGTGCGGGATCTGCACGCCGGGGATGATTCTCGCCGCCAAGGCGCTGCTCGACGAGAACCCCAAGCCGAGCGAGGCGGAGATCCGTGCGGGCCTGGCGGGCAACCTCTGCCGCTGCACGGGCTACACCAAGATCGTGGAGGCAGTGCAGGCGGCGGCCGAGGCGTGACTCGGCGGCGCTACCGTCCGGCCTCCGGCGCCATCGCCGCGAGCGCACGCCGCAGCTCCTCGAGCGCCGCGCCGTAGCCCGCCATGTCCCCGCTCCGCCGCGCCTGGTCGGCCCTCGACAGCGCCGCCTGGGCCGTGCGCGCCTGCGCCCGGAGCTGCCACAGCTCCACCGCCCCGCCGCGGCTCCGCTCGCCGCTCAGGGCCGCGGCCAGCGCTTCGTCGAGCGTCTCGGCCATGCGCACCAGCCCGTTGTAGAGCACCACCACGCGCTTCAGCTCCGGCAGCGCCCCGCGCCGCTCGGCGGTGAGGAACAGCGGCTCCACGTAGAGCAGGCTCTCGCCGAGGGGGATCACCAGCAGGTGGCCGCGGAGCACTTTCGAGCCCTGCTCGCTCCACAGCGAGATCTAGCGGCTGATGTCCGGGTCCTGGTCGATCAACGCCTCGACCTGGAGCGGCCCGTAGACTAGCTTGCTCTTGGGGAAGTCGAAGACGGTCAGCTCGCCGTAGCGCGGCCCCGGCTCGCAGTCGGCGGCGAGCCAGCCGATCAGGTTGTCGCGCCCGGTGAGCGCCTGCGCCGTGCTGGCCGGGGTGAACGGCACGATCAGCCGGAACCGCGCCTCCTGCTCGCCGGGGAGCCGGAGGAGCACGTAGTAGGGCAGCATCCGCTCGCGCGCCTGGGCGAACTGGTAGGTTCCGTCGGGCTGCGGCACGCGCGTGGTGGTCATCTCGCGGGCGAAGTCCCACAGGTCCTCGCTGTTGTAGAAGACCTGCGGCTCGGTCATGTGGAACCGGGCGTAGGCGCGGGCTTGCAGCGTGAACAGGTCGTTCGGGTAGCGCACGTGCTCGGCCACGGCCGGCGGGAGCGGGTCGTCGGTGAAGAGCGAGGGGAAGACGCGCCGCCAGGTGCGCAGCACGGGGCAGTCGGGGTCGTAGACGTGGAAGCGCACCTTGCCGGTGTAGGCGTCCACCACCACCTTGACACTGTTGCGCAGGTAGGCCGCCTGCCGGCGGGCGTTGCGCTCGGGCTGCTCCTGCGCCACCGCCACCGCCGGGTAGAGCGGGTAGGGCCAGGCGTAGGGGTACTTGTCGCTGACCGTGTAGGCGTCCTGGATCCAGGACAGCGCGCCGTTGGCGAGGACGGGGTACGGGTCGGAGTCGAGGTCGAGGAAGGGCGCCAGCGCGGCCACGCGATCGGCCACCTCGCGGCGGAAGTGGAGCCGCGCGTCGGGCCCCGGCTGGTCGCTGACGAGCAGGTTGATGCTGCGGAAGCGCAGGGCAAAGGCCACCCGGCGGAGGAACCCGCCGAGCGGCAGCCCGCCATCGCCGGCGTAGGCGGTGGTGACGTTCTTTTCGCCGCTGGGGTGGTCGAACTCGGCGGTCTGGCTGGCCTGGGACAGGCCGGTGACGATGTAGTCCGAAGGTACCTCGCCGTAGTACACCTGCGGCCGGGTGACCGGCAGATCGCGCGGCGTGCGGGCGGGGATGTCGCCGATGATCTTGACCGGCTTGCCGGCCTCCCCGGTGTCGTGGGCCGAGGCCATCGCCAGGCCGTAGCCGTGGGTGTAGACCAGGTGGCGGTTGACCCAGGTCTGCGCCGCGGGGTCGAGCCGGTCGGGCTGCATCTCGCGCAGCACCAGGGCTACCTGCTCGCGCTTTCCGCCGATGCGGTAGCGATCGTAGTCGGTGACCCAGAAGTTGTAGTAGGTGCGGAGCGTCTCGGTGCCCACGAGCTGCTCGGTGATCTCCGAGGTGGACCACAGTGGGATGGTGTCGAGCGTCTCCTCGTGCTGCCGCAGCTCGTTGGCCGAGAGGCTGTCCACCACCTCGTACTCCTGCGGCCGGGCGCGGTCGAGGCCGAGCCCCGCGCGGGTGAAGTCGATGGTCTGCTTGAGGTAGGGCGCCTCGCACTCGATCTCGTTGGGCAGCACCACCAGGCGCTGGTAGACCGCCGGCACGAGCGTCGGCGTAGCTCACGCCCCACACCACGTTGCTGCGGCTGCTGGTCATCAGCCCGAAGCGCGCCAGGTGGAACCCCCAGGCCCACACCGCGAACACCGCGGCGCCGAGCAGCGAGA
Organism: Armatimonadota bacterium; assembly: GCA_016183835.1. Classification (GTDB taxonomy): domain Bacteria; phylum Armatimonadota; class UBA10988; order UBA10988; family UBA10988; genus JACPDV01. The sequence continues at coordinate 797 of JACPDV010000367.1, read as the reverse complement.
GGTGCCGCACCGCGCCGGGAGTGAGCATCGGCGTGTCGGGGAGCTGGATCGGGTCGTCGTCGCCGCGCTCCAGGGGGATCTCGACGTAGCGGAAGTAGAGCCCGACCCAAGAGACCACCAGCGACACGAGCGCCAGCCGCTGCGCCGCGGTCCAGAACGGCAGGCGGAGCATGTAGAACGTCACGTCGCGGTGGAAGATGGGGTCGGTCTTGCCGCCGTCCACGGCGAACCACATCGCCAGGAACGGGCTCCACAGCGGGGCGGCGGCGACGCCCGCCACCACCGCGGCGGCCCAGACGAAGATGGGGAGCGCCCGCCACAGGACCGGCCCGCCGCTGATCTGCCCGGATTGCTCCGCGGCCCAGCTCGGCGCCGCCTCGCGGAGGCCCCGCCGCCAGCCGCCCACCAGGACCGCCACGCCCCACGCCAGCCCGACCGCGAACAGCGCCACTCGCGTGACCCAGATGCGGACGAGCACCGCCTGATAGCCCAGGGAAGCGAACCAGAGCCAGTCGGTCCACCAGCCGAGGAGCTTCACGGCCGCCACGACGAGCAGGATGCCGCCGCCGAGCCACCAGGCGAGTCTGTGCCAGGGGGACCTCAAGGGTGATCACCTTCCGGCCCGCCGCGGCGTGGGAGACGTTAAACGAGGAGGATCCGCGACCGGTCCCGACGGTGGGCAGTCTAGCATCGGCGGCGGCGGGCGTCAACCGGGGCACGGCGGGGGGCTCCGCCACGCCCCGGCGCCCGCCCCGCCATCGAAATGGCGGGCTACATCGAACCAAACCCCGCAGGGG
>JACPDV010000366.1 GCA_016183835.1 Armatimonadota bacterium | reverse complement strand
GCTCTTCCGCCGCAGCCGCTACCTCACCACGGCCGACTTCTTCGAGCGCCGGCTGAGCCGCGGGCTGGGGCTGCTGTACGCGATCATGGGCGTGCTGATCTTCTCGGTGAACACGGGCACGATGCTGAAGGGCACGGGCACCATCGCCACCTCGGTCACCGGCGGGCGGGTGCCGGAGTGGGCGGCGATCCTCGTGATGACCATCGGGTTCGTGGCCTACGGCACGGCCGGCGGGCTGATCGCCACGGTGGTCACCGAGAGCGTGCAGGGCCTGCTGATCGTGGTGATGTCGCTCATGCTGGTGCCGTTCGGGCTGCACGCGGTGGGTGGGTTCGCCGGCCTGCACCATCTGCTCACGCCAGACAAGTTCACCTTGGCGGCGCCGCAGGAGCTGACGCTGCCGTGGATCCTGGCGGCGTTCCTGAGCGGGCTGATCGGCATCGTGGCCCAGCCGCACACGATGGAGGTCTGCGCGGCGGGGAAGACCGAGTGGGAGGGCCGCGTCGGCTTCACCTACGGCAGTTTCGTCAAGCGTTTCTGCGCGATGGGCTGGGCGCTGACCGGGCTGCTGGTCCTGGCAATGGTGGCCAACGGCACGCTGGGCGGGCCGCTGGCCAAGCGCGAGGAGGCGTTCGGGGTCGCCATTCGCACGCTGCTGCCGCCGGGCATGACCGGACTGATGTTCGCGGCGATCCTGGCGGCGCAGATGTCCACGCTGAGCGCGTTCATGGTGGCCGGGTCGGCGCTGCTGTCGCGCAACCTGTACCGCGGCTGGTGGCGCCCGCAGGCCGGCGACGAGGCGACTCTGCGCGTGGGCCGTTACGCCGGGCTGGTGGTGGTGGCGCTGGGCGTGGCGTTCGCCTTCACCGTACCCGGCGTGGCCGACGCACTGACCTGGTTCTGGGCGCTGAACAGCCTGATGGGCCTGCTGATCTGGGTGTCGTTCGGCGTGATGGCGGTGATCTGGGTGGTGCTGGGACCGCTGGGTGCGAAGCTGGCCTGGCTGCACCCGGGCGGCGTGCTCGGCGTGTACGGCGACAAGATGCGGCTGCACCTGCTCCTGCTGTCGTACTTGCCGGCGGGCGCGGTGGCGCTGGTGACGGGGAGCCTAGCGTCGGTGCCGGGCAGGCTGCGCCGTGGCGCATGGGCAGCGCCGGCGGTGGCGGCGGGTGCGTGGGCGCTGTCGGGTCTCATGCCGCCGGCGTCGGGACCGTGGAGCGAGGTGGTGCAGGTGCTGCCTTACGCACTCGGGCAGGCGTTCGCGGCCGGGCTGGTGGGCTTGGTAGTGGGCCGCCTGGTGCAGCGGCCGGTGCCCGAGGAGGCGCTGCGGCTGTTCCGGCTCCTGCTCCGGACGCCGGTGGGGCGGGAGGCGGAGCTGGCAGGGCTGGAGGTGGTCTACGCGGGGGAGAGCGAGGGCCATCCCTGGGAGCTGGAGCATCCGCGCTTGGTGAATGTGGGGGGGTTCCTGGTCGCGCTGGCGGTGTCGGTGGCGATCCTGCTGGTCGTGTGGGGGCTGGGGCGGATGGCGGCGTAGGGCTCAGGCGGCACAAACGGGTGGTGGCCCACCGGGGCCCACACGAACCGCAGCACCGGCTTGAGCCCCAGGCAATGCTCGTCCTGGCACCACAGCTCGCAGCGGGCCTCGGGGAAGCGCGCCTGCAGGTCCTTCAGGGCTCCGTCGAGAGCCCCTTTTTCACCGCTTCCTGAGCGGCCTTGAGCGCCCGCCAGCCCTGCTTCTCATGCACCGGCCGGCCCAGCTCCGCCGCCAGCCAGTCGGCCACCTTGCGCCCGCTCCACAGCCCGCCGTCAGGCGGCGGGTGCTCCACGGCGGCCAGCAGTCGCTCCCGCAGCTCCCCCCGCACCAGGCGCGGCGGGCCCTGGTTGTCATGCCGGTGGTCGCGCAGCCCGTCCGGGCCGACGGCGTTGTCGTGCCGCAGGGCCATCTGGAACGTGGTCCGGCCCAGGCCCGTGGCCTCCAGGGTGGTTTCGGTCGACCACCCCTTGGCGGCCAGCCAGATCGCTTGCAGGCGGGTGCGCTCCGCCCGGCAGGCGCAGGCTCGGAAGCGCTGCTCCAACTCCGCCACCGTGAGGTGGTCCGCGACGTTCCGTGGGCGTGGCATGACGGCCGATTCGCCGCCCTCTCCGGCATGACTCCTTGGATCTGGGAATCAGAGTCGGATGGCATGAAGCACACGCCAGCCACGCCACGGCCACCTGGGACATCCGTGTGTACCCGCGCGGCGCGCACCTGCCCGATCCGTCCGCACCGGGCGGCGCCCCGAACGCCACCACCCGTCCCGTCGAGCTGGGGAGTCCGACGCCCTCGCCGGCGGCCCACCAGTCGTTGCCGGGCCGGCCGGCGCTCGGCCGCGGTGGCGGTGCCCGGGGCGTGAGGCCCAAAGACGATCTGCAGACCCGGCCTCAAAAGCCGGTCCCCGAACCCGTAGGGCCACCAAGGACCGGGCCTACCAGCGGGCGTGCCCGCGGAACCCAACTGGAGGTGTGCGATGCTGATCGGTTTGTGGCTTTGCCTGGTGGTCGCCGGCTTCTCGGTGCTGGCGATCTGGCTCTACCCGCTCGCCGAAGCCGCCTTCAAGGCCGTGGAGAAGCGGCGCCACCGGGCCGCGGACGCCGAGGAGATGGCCGGCGCGCCCGACCTGGCGCCGGCGCCGAACGCCGCGCCGGCGCGCCCGCGACCCCAGCCGCCCGACATGCCGCCGTTGGGCGGTCGGGTGCTGGCGGCTCTGGTCGCCTTCGGCTATCCGGTGATCGTGCTGCTCAACACCAGCCTGATCGCCTACTCGCTCCTGGCCTTCCTCCCGCCTGGCCTGCCGTTGTTCGTGCTGGTGATCGGGTCGTACCGGCGCCCGGTCACGCTGAACGACGTGCTGGCCGCGTGCCTGGTATTCGCCTTGTGCGTGGGCGCCGGGCTGATGGGCGTCGGTGAGACCGCGCGCCCCACCCGGAACAGAGCCGGAGCGCGCCCCAAGGCGCCCGCACCGCCCAAGCGCGACCGGCTCCAGCGCGTGTGGGATACCACCCTCGGCCGTCTCAGTCCGCTGGGCCGGGCCGGGTTCTACCTGGCGCTGGTGGTTACCGTCCTGCAGGCGGTGGTGGCCGGCGCGCGCGGCTGCCTGCTCGGCGGCTGGCCGAACGCCCTGTTCTCCGCGGCGTGCGCCGCCGCGCTCGCGCTGCTCGACGCCACGGTCGGCTTTTTGGTGCTCCACTACGGGCTCCTGCCGCTGTTCGAGTGGGGTGCTTGGAAGCTGCGCGACCGGACCTACCGCGACCATCAGCGGCTGTACCTGGAAGAGGTGGCCACGGCTTCGGCCGCCACCCGGGCGGTCACGGTGCGGCCGCACGTCACCCTCTGGGAGCGGCGGCTGATCCTGCTCTATCGCTTCCCGTTGCGCCCCCTGCGCCAGCTCGACGATTGGGTGCGCCGCCAATGGTGGGCCCTGCGTGGCATGGAGCCGCCGGCGGACCCCGCCGCGCATCGCGACGGCGTCCCACGGGGCGATCGAGCCCAACTGGTCGCGCTGGACAACCTGGACCCGCGCAACGGCAAGGACGTGCCGTGGGTGTCCTTGCCCGGCCCGCGGTCGCGCCACTGATCGACTCAAGGAGGATGACATGAAACTCTGCGTGTGCTGCTCCAGCCTGCTGCTGCTGGTGTCCCTCGGCCTGAGCGGTTGCGATCCGACCAAGGCCATCGACATTGAGAAGCCCTCGCCGCCGATCTACTGGTTCATCGGGGTGGACCTCACGGCGAGCACGTCCGGCACGGTCGGCCCGCAGTGGCTGAACACGGTCGAGCACGAGATGATCCCGGCCGTGGTGCTGAGCCGCGTACACGAGGGCGACTGGGTGTTCACCGCGCGGATCACCGGCCGCCTGGCGGAACAGGATGCCCAGGCCTATCACATGGTCGCCACCGGCCTCGACAGCGTCGGACCCACACTGGCGAAGGTCCGCGACGAGCTGTGGGGCTGGAAGCAGCTCGGCCCGGAGACGAAGGGGTCCAACTTCGGCGCCTGCGTGCGCTGGATCGCCGCCAACGCGGCACAGGCCGAGCACGACCCGGGCGGCGGCCGGCCCCAGATCGTGGCCTGTCTCTTCACGGACGGCTGCGCCGACGGCTGGCAGGCGCCGGATGGCGGCGACCGGCTTCCGGCCGACACCGAGCTCTGGATCTGGGGCACCGCGAAACGCCACGATAAGGGCCTGGACGACGACCTCGACCACGTGCTGGCCAAGGCCGGCGCCGACCCCGACCAGGTCCAGCGCGTGCCGTTCTGCGACTGGCAGTTCCGCTCCCAGAACTGGCGGTCCGACCGCCACCTCGACCAGGGCCTGCTGGAGTTGCTGAAGACGGGCAAGCCGGTGCGGGCCCGCGAGCTGCTCCGCGCTGGATGAGACCGGCTCTCGGGGAGAACTCACATGTGGACTTCCTTTTGGACTTCAACGCTCACCGCCATGTCGCTGGTGACCACCACCTTCGGCGCCCAGGTGATGCGCACGCGGCCCTGCGGCGACCCGCTGGGCGACCGGACCGCCGCTCTGTCGGTGCTCACCAACCAGCCTTGCCTGGTGCCCAACCGCGCGCGGGCTGAGCTGGCGCGGGCCTGCCTGGCCCAGTCGCGCAACGCCTTGGGCGATGGCCGCTTCAGCGACGCGGTCGAGCCGCTCAACTACCTCGGCAGTCGCGCGGACCTGCCGGCTTACCAGGACGAGGCGCGCGACCGCCGGCACGAGCTCGCGCGGCTCGAGTTCGAGTCCGCCGAGCGGCACCGCGACGCGACCCGGTTCGCCGAGGCCCGCCGGCTGTTCGAGGAGATCCCCGCGCTCCATCAGAAGGAGCTGCCGGAGATCTCCGCGCGGGCCGAAGCCGAGGCCGCGCGGTGCCGGCTGGCGGAGGCCGTCGGGATGCTCAACGGCAACCGGCCGGCCGACGCGCTCGCGGCCCTGGGAGAGCTGACCAAGCGGAATCCCCCGGCCGAGGTGCGTGACGCGGCATTGGGTCTGATCCCGGAGGTGGTGAGCGCCGGGGCCGTCCAGCGCCTGAGCCGCGGCCAGTTGGTGGGTCCGACCGGCGTGTTCCCGCTCTTCGCGCAAGGCCGCGAGCTGGTGGCCTCGCGTCCCGACCTGGGCGGCCGCCTGACCAAGGCGGAGCGCGACATCGAGCGGCAGGTCTTCGGCGAGCCGGTGGGCGAGGCCAGCGCGGCGCCGTGCCCGACTCCCGTCTACGTCGGCGCCGCGACGGCCGACGCGCCCGACCGAGCCACCGTCCGGATCGCCAACGACACCGGTCATCCGCTGAAGGTGACCTATGTCAACAACGCGCACCAGCGCGAGACCAAGTCCGTGCCGGTCGACGGCCACGAGGCCCTGGTGGTCGAGCCGGACACGTACCTGCTGTCGGCGCACACGGCCGACGGGGCGTTGCGGCCGTACCGGGGCCAGGTCGAGCTGGGTCCGGGCACTTACGAGGAGCGATTCTCGGTGGCCGAGTAGCCCTCCGGCAACGGCTGCGGTGGCGCGGGGAGCAGGCTTCTCGCGTCACCGCGCCTGGCGCCTCGAGCCTTGCCGGGTCGGCAGGAGGCAATCATGACCCCGAGAGCGGTTTGTGAGTCCACCGGAAGGAGTCTCCGAAGCCGCGTCCAAGCCGAGCCGCCGTGGGCCGGTGGCGGCCGGGGAGGCGCTGCGATGAGAACGGGGGCAGCGGCGGGGACCGCGTTCACTCAACCAGAGTTCAACGCGTGGCAAGCGTGCTGGCACACGTTTTGCCCGTGTCACATGCAGGAACCGGAGTTCGAAGCGATTCTCCGGAATCGCATCCCATCGGAGAGCTCGGCGCGTCCATGCGCGGGCGATCCGACCCGTTGCGCTCCCGACAGCCGGGCTGAGGCGCGCGACGCCCACCAGCAGGTGCAGCGGTCAGCGAGCCGCAAACGGCAACCCAAGCGGCTGACCTGCGAGCTGACGGAAGCCGAGTTCCAGAGCGCCCTGTTCTGTGACTGCCGCATACCGCCCTTCCGCTGGTTCTATCTGCGGTTCGACGGCTACTGTCTCCGGCGCATGCGGGACGATCCGGGCCGGGCACTGGTCCTGTGGGAGGCGTCTTGGCGGCTGGCCGACCGGCACGTGCGAGAGGGTCGCGTGGACTGGAGGGGAGAGCCCGCCTTCATCGCCTGGGCTAGGTGGCGGGTCAGACAGCAGTGGCTGGCTCACTGGGCCCACCACGCGCTCGACAGGCTCGTCCCCGACGACGAAGCGGAGGGCGGCGCCCCGCTCGGCGACTTCCGCTGGACCGACCACCTGCTGACGATCTGGTGGCTGATCACCGAGGGCCTGCCGGCGTACCTCGGCGATCTGGCGCGGCGCAACGCCGCTCCTGCATGGATGGACACAGCCCGCACCTTCCAAGCTACGCTCGACTGGGCCATGCGCCGGGCCGGGGCGACCATCGGCCCGGCGGGCGGTCCGCCGACCGGTTTCGACCACCAGTTGGTGCCCGAGCATGGCGAGTTCCGGAACCACTGGATGGGACTGCTCGGCCTGAGCCGCGCAGACAGAACTCAACTGGATCACTTCTACGGCCAGGAGAGGGCTTTCAAGCGCGACTTCGTGCGCTGGATCGAGGACGGCGATGGTCCCGGACCACGCATCGTGTGAAAGGGGGCGATGACCATGGGCGCGATCTGTGACACGGTCCGCGAGTTGACGAGCCGCCTGCCCCAGCTCCAGCCCGACGAGCTGTTCCTGGTGGAGGCGCATTCCCTCCACTGCGCGGACTGCGCGGCGGTCTACGAATCGGCGGAGGAGCGCCTCGGGTGGCTCAATGCCGCGCCTGCCCGCCCCTTCGAGCAAGCCAGGGCCAGCCTGCTGGGCACTGCGCCGGTCCTTCAGCCTGCGTCTCCGGCCCGACCACGCGATCCGCCAGTGGAGTCCCTGGCAGCACCTGATCTGCCTACGGCGGAGGCCGCACGGCGGCTGTTCAGCAACCTCTATCGCATGGCTGGCGACAGCCTCAGGTGGAGACCGAGTGCCCCCCCGCAGCTCGCCTTCGCGCACACCTGGGCGATCGCCGTGCGCGGCGTGCCGGCGGAGCCCGACGACACCGGAGCCGAACATGCGCAGCTCACCGCGGACGATGTCGAGGTCGAACAGCCGCCTACCCTGAACTCCGAAGGCCGCTTCGTGGCCAAGCTTCGCCTGCCCTATCGCCGTTACCTCCAGAACGGCCGACGGCTGCAGGTGCGCGTGTCGGTGGGCGCCGAGCTGGTCTTCACGGCGGAGGCTGACCTGCAACTGCAGCAAGGCTTGAGCGGTCGCTGCTTCGTCGCCACCTTCGACTCCTCCATCGAGCTCCCCGCGGACACGCCGGCCCCGCAGGGAGATGTCGTCCTGCCGCCCACCGCCGTTCAGTTGGTCGTGCTGCCGCCCGGCTGAGCCAGCCGCCCGGGGGCCGGGCGGAGAGGAGGCCTGCATGGCCGCCACGTTGACCGTCATGCGGCTGGGGGCCGAAACGGCGGTGCGCCGCTTCTTCCTCCAGACCCAGAAGAGCCCCGCCGTACTGACCGCCGACAAGCACATCGGTCCGGAGGACGCGGAGAACATCCGGGCTCTGCTCGTCGATTACGCGCGGTGCTTCGCCGGGTACGAGGTGGATGGCCCCAGCTTCGCCTTGACCTGCCAGGTGCTGTGGGAGCTCCTCGTGCCCGACCCGCTGAAGGCCCTGCTCAAGGAGCTGGATGAAACGCTCACCATCATGACCGACGATCCCACCCTGCCGTGGGAGGTGCTGCACGACGGCCAGGATCACCTGGCGTTGCGCCGAGCCGTGGCGCGCCAGATGCCGGTGCAGCGCCAGATGGCGCCCCTGCTGCGGGTTCCCCTCGGCGAGGGGGACGCCGCGGCTCTGGTGATCGCCGACCCGCGCTGCGATCTGCCGTCGGCACGCCAGCAGGGCGACGCCATCGCCGAGCTGCTCACTCGCCACGGCACGCTCTGCGAGATCCTGCCGGGCAGCGACGCCACGTTCCAGATGGTCACCGAGAGCTTGCTCAGGCCGCGGTCGGTGATCCACTACTGTGGACACGCCCACTACGACGACGACCGGGGCACCAGCGTGCTCTGCCTGCACGACCGGGAGCTTCCGGCCGATGCGTTGGCCGGGCTGTTCAAGGGCCATCCGCTGGTGTTCCTCAACGCCTGCTACAGCGACAGCCAAGGCACTTCGCCGTCCGAGCGGACTCCCGGCGGCGCGTACCGGCGGGTGCAGAGCCTGGCCCAGGCGTTCCTGATCGGCAATGGCGGGGGCGCCGCCGATGCCGTCGTGGCGTCCATGTGGGAAATCCCCGAGGGCGGCGAGCGCGCCGCGCCTTCCTTGGCGGTCTCCTTCTACCAAGCCCTGCTCGAGCACCAGCCGGTGGGCGAGGCCCTGCGCCGCTGCCGGTGCGAGGCGCGCGAGCAAGGGCAGGGCCCCATGGTGTGGGCGCCCTACGTGGTGTACGCCGACCCGTCTTTTGTCCCCTTCGGCGTGCCGGAGCCGGCCACGCGGGAGGCGGCGGTACCGCCGCCCCCGGAGCCGCCCAGACGCGACGTGGCCCGGCCCCGGTCGCTCCAGGACGTGCTCCAGGGCGCCGCCCCGCTCGACGATAGCGCCCGGCGGGTCTTCCACGAGGCCCTCCGCCACATGGAGGGCCTGGAGCAGCGGCTCCTCACCAGCATCCACCTGCTGGTCGGGT
>JACPDV010000365.1 GCA_016183835.1 Armatimonadota bacterium | reverse complement strand
TGGCGCTGCGCAATGCGGTGGTCACCCTGTTCCGCAGTCGGCTGGTGGGCAGCTTCGCCAGGACCAGGCGGTTCTACCAGTCTTCCGTGGAGCTCAGTCTCGCCTTGATCGGAGCCGCTCGACTATGAAACAGCCCTGGCGTGGCCACGGAGCGCCGCTGTCTCAGCGGCTCTCCGCCCGGTGGCACCCGCACCCCACACCCACGCGAACTCGCCCCATAATGCCCGTACCTGAGAACCACCACCATGCCCGACCAGCCTGCGCCTTCCCGCTCGACCGGAATGCAGCCCGAGAACGTGGCCGTGCTGGTCATGGCCGCCCTGGCGGTGGGCCTGCTCCTCGGCAACGCCTTCGGCCGGCGGCAGAAGCTCGAGGTCAAGCAGGTGGTGGTGGAGCCACAAGCCGAAGAGCAGCAGTCGATGGCCAGCACGGCGCCGCCCGCCCCCAAGACCCTCGACGAGGCCCGCGCCCTGGTCGCGCGGATGGGCGACGCCGACGCCGCGACGTTGCTCGACCTCGGCCGGCGCAAGATGGGCAACAAGCACCCGCTGCTGGCCGCCGCCTTCTTCGAGCGCGCGCTCAAGGAGGAGCCGAACCACGCCGACGGCTGGCACGACCTGGCCAAGTGCTACCGCGCGCTCAGCCGCGCCGCCGACGCCGAGCACGCCGAGGAGCAGGCGCGGAAGTATGGGGGGTAGGCGGGCCGCTGCCTGGACCCGTCCCGGTGGCTGAAGCCGCGGCAACCATGCGAAGTCCACCTGCGTGGACTCCCGGCTCCGGAGCCGGACCCGGAGGAGGCCGCGCACCGCCTCCGAACCTCGTGCCCGGGAGACCCCGGTGAGCGATTCCTCCGACCGCCGCCTCGTCCGCGACCTTGCCCGGCAGTACGCCGAGCTGGCCGCCCTGCCCCGCCAGGACGAGCGCCGCGCCTTCTGGCGGGCGCACCACAGCCTCAAGCCCACTCGCCCCGCCGTGATCATCACCTACGGCATGCACAACGTGTGGTGCCGCGAGACGTTCGGAGAGCACACCCTCACCTGTCAGGACCCCTACCTCCGCGGGTGGGAGCAGTGGCTCAGGATGGCGCTGTTCCATCACACCATCGGCGACGACTACCTGCTCGAGCCGTGGGTCACCGTCGGCGCCGTGCACACCGACCGGGGCGGCATCTGGGGCGAGGCCTGGGGCGTGGCCTCCAGTTTCCAGCGGCCCGGGCAGGAGGGCGGCGCGTGGAAGAGCCGGCCCCCCATCCAGTCGTGGGACGACGTGGCCAAGCTGACGCCGCCGGTCCACGGCATCGACGAGGAGGCCACCGCCCGCAACGTGGCGCGCGCGCACGACCTGTTCGGCGACATCCTCAAGCTCAACGTCGACCGCGGGCCGGTCTTGCGCAGCTTTGCCGCCGACATCTCCACCACCCTCGCCGGGCTGCGCGGGCTCGAGCAGATCATGATCGACATGTACGAGAGCCCGGAGGAGCTGCACGCGCTCCTGGCCTTCATGCGCGACGGGATCCTCGAGAACCAGCGGCAGGCGGAGGCGGCGGGGCACTTCAACCTGGCCTGCAGCATCAACCAGTCGGTTCCCTACGCCAAGGAGCTGCCCGACCCGCGCGCCAGCTCGGCGCCCTGCACGCGGCGCGAGCTGTGGGGCTTCTTTGCCGCTCAGGAGTACACGCTGATCAGCCCCCGGCTGCACGATGAGTTCCTCTACCAGTACCAGCTCCCCATCATGGCGGCCTACGGGCTGACTCACTACGGCTGCTGCGAGGACCTGACACAGAAGATCGACATGCTCCGGCAGGCGCCGAACCTGCGCAGCATCGCCGTCGCGCCGCGGGCGGACCTGGGCCGCTGCGTCGAGCAGGCGGGCGGCGACTACGTGCTCTCCTGGCGGCCGAACCCCACCGACATGGTCTGTTGCGGGTTCGACGAGGACAAGATCCGCCGGATCATCGGCGAGGGTCTGCGGGCGGCGGCGGGCAGCCACCTCAACATCCACCTGAAGGACATCGAGACGGTGGAGGGCGACCCGTCACGCCTGGCACGCTGGACGCAGATCGTGCGGGAGTGCATCGAGGAGACGGCGGGGGTCTACGCGTGAGGCCCGGTACGGCACCCCCTCCTTGGCAAGGAGGGGGTGCTGAGCCGGCGGGCTCACCCTTGTGTCACCAACGTCATCACCGCCCGTGCTGGCACGGCGACGGGCGCGCCGGGCGCCACGTCCGGCTGCCGCGCCAGATCCTCATCCGCCGACGTCAGATACGGCGTGAGTGCGCCAAGCCTCCGGTCCACGGTCAGCCGCACCGACCGTGCGTCGGTCCCGGCGTTGGTGAGCACCACCACCAGCTTCGCGTCCGGCCCGGCGTACGCCGAGGCCAGCAGCTCGCCGTCCTCGCTCGGCGTCAGCTCGACCCGCCGGAACCCCGGGCGGATGAGGCGGCTGTACTGGCCGAGCACCCAGAGCGTCTTGGAGGGCAGGATGTTCTGCTCGCCGGTCCGCTTGTAGTCGGTGTAGATCAGCCCGTCCTTGTAGTCGGCGGGCGAGATGGCGAGCCACCAGTGCCAGGCGGAGACCTGCGCGGCTACCAGGTCGTAGTGGATCACCCGCGCCACCCGCAGGGCGGTGTCCATGCCGAGGTCGCGGCCGTGCTCCATCACGCAGTACTCGCTTTGCCATAGCCGGGCGCCGGGCGAGACGCGGTCGGCGTTGGCGCGCACGCGCGTGCGCAGGTCCTGGAGCTGGTACTGGTTCTTGTCGGTCCAGTACGAGTGCGCCGAGAGCTTGTTGCCCACCACCCCGCGCAGCTCGGGATCGCCGAGGAAGTCCTTGAGGTACTCGCGATACTTGCCCCGCCCCAGCCGGTTGAGTCCGCCGCGGTAGCCGGCATTGGGATCCTTCGGGTGCGCCCAGGCGCGGAACTCGGCGTCGTCGAGGAGCGCGGGCCAGTCGCCGCTCTCGGGGATGTCGATCTCGGTCTTCAGCCCGCGCCGTCTCAACTCGGCGTGGAGGGCGCGGACGAGTCGGGCGAGGTCGGCATTGTCGTAACTGCAGCCCTCCTGCCCGCCCTCCCAGTCCCAGGCCGGCTCGTTGACCGGGCTGAGGTAGGCCAGCGGCAGGCCCTCGGCGGCGAAATGCTGGAGCACGTCGCCGAGGAAGCGGGCGAAGTCAGACTCGGCGCCGGGCTTCAGGTTGCAGCCGTCGAGGCCCTTGTCGGCGTGCGCGTGGCCGTTGCGGGTGAGCCAGGTCGGCGGCGAGTAGACACAGGCCAGGAGCTGCTCGAGGCCGTACCGCCGGGCGGCGCGGAGAAACCACTGCTGCCCC
>JACPDV010000364.1:2836-3240 GCA_016183835.1 Armatimonadota bacterium | reverse complement strand
GGGGTCCTCTTCTTGGTCGGCAACGTGGCCTTCTACAAGCTGGTGCACTCCCACCAGGTCGCGGTGGTGGTGCCGTTCACGGCGGTCTACGTGGCGATTCCGGTGCTGCTGGGCGCGGTCTGCCTCCGCGAGCAGCTCAGCCGGGCGCAGTGGTGCGGGGTGGTCTTGGCGGTGGTGGCCTGCTGCCTGCTGTCGGTGCGCGCACCTGACACGACAGGGGATGCGCCGGCGGCAGCGACAGCGCCGGTGGACCCGTAGCCCCATGCCCGACGCAGACGGGCGGGGGCACCCCGCCCCTACCGATCGCGGCAGGTGCGTTCCTGTGGTTGGGGCGAGGTGCCCTCGCCCGCGTCGCCCAGAGGGTCTCAACGACCACCCGTCGGCCGTCGCGGCGCACGGCGTAG
>JACPDV010000364.1:0-2815 GCA_016183835.1 Armatimonadota bacterium | reverse complement strand
GGAGCGGCCGGCGGCGCGTGGAACCAACGCCCGGACGAGCGAGTCGGTCCCACCATCTACTGGGTGGAGCCAGTTGGAGGGAAGGGGTGTGGTCATGCGATGGTCCGCCGCAGCCGCCTGCCTGATTCTCACTTCCGCCCTGGCCGACCCGCCGGTGGCGCTCAACGCACCGATCCTCGACATCCACGGCGATGTGGTGGTCTTCGGCTGTGACGACCTGGCGCCCGGAACGGTGGTCGAGCTGTACGCCCCCGATGACAAGGAGCTGGCCGGCCCGGTCGTGGCGCGGGTACAGGTCGTGGAAGTGCGTGACAGCAAGGCCATCGGGCGGCGCCTGAGCGGCGCCGTCGAGCGCGGCGTGCGGCCTCGCACCGTGGCCCGCCCGCTGCCCGTGTCACGCCTGCGGGTGCGGCTGACCAAGCTCCCCGATGAGCGCGGGGTCCGGCCTCGCATCGTGGCGTCCGCTCTCGACCTGGTTCGCGCGGCGCTGGCGCGCAGGCCGGGGGTCCGCCTGGTGGAGGGCGAGGACCCGGCCGACGCGATCCTGGCGGTGGGCTCGGCCGAAGAGGGCATCCGAATGCGGCTGACCTCGCCCGACGGCGCCATGCTGGCCGAGGCCACGGCGGCCGAGGCGGACCCGGCGCTGGACCGCGTGTTGCCGAGCTTGGATCGGCAGGCCGCGCGAAAGAGGTTGGCCGAACTGGCCAATCCCGCGCCGCCGTTCCAATTGACGCTGCGCGACCCGCGCGGCGAGGCGCCGTTGTACCACTACGGCGAGGCAATGCAGCTCGAAGTGACGGCCTCGCAGGCTTGCCACGTGGTCTTGCTGGCGCTGGGGAGTGAGGGCCGGCTGACGATCCTGCTGCCGAACGCGCTGCGCCCGTCGACGGCGGTGACGGCGGGGGAGACGGTGGCCTTGCCCGATCCGGCGTGGGGGTTCAAGTTCCAGGCGGGCCCGCCGACCGGGGAGCAGCTCATCAAAGCGGTGGCGACGCGCCGGCCGCTGGACCTGCCGGAGCTGCGGTGTGACGACCTGGGCGAGCGCCGGTTCCGGCGGCTGGAGCCGGCGGAGGTGGCGGGGTTCCTGGAGCGGCTGGGGAAGGCGCTGGTGACGAGCCGGGTGAGGGACTTCGACGTGGTGGCGGATGATGCGTGGGTGGCGGGGGAGGTTCGGGTGCGGATCGCGGAGTAGGCGCCGGAAGGCGGTGTGCGATGGGGCGGTACCTGCTGCTGGTGCTGGTCGGGATGGCGGCCTTCGCGGGGGAGGAGGAGGACGCAGTCGCGCTCCACGAACGAGGGTTCGCAGCCTACGATAGAGGTGATCTGGACGGCGCTGAGAAGGCGTGGCGCGCGTGCCTGGCTATCGTCGAGCGCCTCGTACCCCGTTCTCTGCCCGTCGCGATGCTTCTCAACAACCTGGGCAACATTCGCTTTGCCCGCGGCGACTGGGCGGCGGCCGAGGCGTACCACAGGCGCGCTCTGGTCATCCGGGAGCGGCTCGCGCCCGGCTCCACCGACGCCGCTGCCAGCCTCAACAACCTGGGACTCGTGGTCGCCAAGCGCGGCAACCTGGCGTCTGCCGAGGCTTATCATAAGCGTGCCTTGGCCATCAAGGAGCGGCTCGCGCCCGGCTCCCTGGATGTTGCCGACAGCCTGAACAACCTGGGCAACGTCGCCAGAGAACGGAGCGACCTGGCGGCGGCCGAGTTGTACTACCTTCGTTCCCTGTTCATCGTAACGCTGAAGGCACCCGGCTCCCTCGACTTCGCTGCCACCGCAAGCAACCTGGCCATCGTCGCCTTCGGCCGCGGCGACCTGGCGAGGGCCGAGGCGTACTACCTGTCCGCCTTGGCCATCTACGAGAAGAAGGCGCCCGACTCGCTCCACGTCGCAGGCTGCCTTATCAACCTGGGGGGCATCGCCGCCGAGCGCGGCGACCTGGCGGCGGCCGAGGCGTTCCACAGGCGCGCCCTGGCCATCTACGAGCGGCGGGCGCCCGACTCCCTCGACCTCGCCCATTCCCTCAGCAACCTGGGTTGTGTTCTCTTGGACCAACGACAGCCGGGTAAGGCGCGCGAGCGGTTCAGCCGCGCCGCGGACCTTGTCGAGCGCCAGCGCGGGCTAGTCGGCTCCACGGAAGGCAGAGCGCTTTTCGCCGAGCAAGAGGGACGGCACTACACCGGACTGCTCCGTGCGGACGTCGCTCTGAACGACCTGCCCGCCGCTTTCACCACCATCGAGCGAAGCCGGGGGCGCGCCCTCGTCGAGGCTCTGGTCGAGCGCGCGCTAGACCTCTCGGACGCGCCGGAGGCGCTCCGCGACAAGCAGACCCAGCTCGACAACCAGCGCCAGATGGCCTACCGCCAGCTCGGCAGGTGCGACCCGCAGAAGGACGGAAAGCGCATCGACCAGTTGCGCGCCGAGATCGAGCGGCTCGGCATCGAGCAGCGGCAACTCGCCGCCGACCTGCGCCGCGCCAACCCAAAGTATGCCACCTTGGGCTACCCCGAGCCGCTCGACCTGCCAAGCGCGCAGACCGCGCTGGAGCGCGGCACGCTTCTGCTCACCTACCTTGTCGACAAAGGGGAGACGTTCCTGTTCGCCGTCACCCGTGACGAGTTCAAGCTGCACCGCATTCCCGTCAAGGTCGCCGATCTTCGCCAACAGGTGATTGCGTGCCGCGGCCGCGCGGCCGGAGGCAGTCTCCGCGACATCGACGTCGTGGCGACGCCGGGCGCCATTCCCACGCGGTCCACACCGGTGTCGGCCAGCGGCAATGGGCTGTACGACCTGCTGCTGCGGCCCGCGCAGGCCG
>JACPDV010000378.1 GCA_016183835.1 Armatimonadota bacterium | reverse complement strand
GACGCCGAAGGCGGCGGCGAGGTAGGGGTCGGGCTCCATCATGCCGAAGACGAGCTTCTCCACCTGCACCGCCGCGCCGGGATAAAGCGGCGAAAGCGCCGCGTTGAGGTTGAACTTCGCGGCGTGCCAGCCGCCGTCGGCGGCCACGCCCTCGATCGCGCCCAGGTAGCGCTGCGACGAGGTGGTCTTCTCGCTGCCACTGAGCTTCACCACGTGCCACACGCCGCGGGCGAGGGCGTAGAGGTTGACCCGCGCCGCCTGTGGCAGCTTGCAGCGGAAGCTGATCACCGGCCGGTCGGCGAGGTTGTAGGGCGTGCCCACGGCGCGGACGCCGAAGGTGCCGCCGGTGAGCAGGTTGGTGACCGCCAGGCAGCGCGAGCGGTTCGTCCCGCCGTCGGCGCGGGCGAGCATCACGGGCACGCGCTCGTCCTCGGGCTTGAACGCGCCGATGCCCTGCTCGAAGTCGTTCTGGTACGGATCGCCGGCCGTGCTGCCGGTGTCGGCCGTGGCCAGCATCCGGCGGATGTCGGGGAACGGCTCGCGCGGCGCGAGCTGCTGGTACCAGACCTTGACGCGGGCCACCATGACCCCGTTGTTGACGCAGTAGAGCCCCACCTTGCCGTGCCCGCCGGGCGCAGGGTCGGCCACGTCGAACACCGTCTTCTCGTCCACGCTGCAGACGATCCGCCCCTCGGCCTTGCGCAGCACCACGTGGAACCAGTGGCGGTGGAACTTGTTGCCCTGGGTCTCGCTGTCCCACTGCGTGGTCTCGAACCGCGCCTCGGGCCGGTCGCTGAAGGCGACCTGCTTGCCGCCGGAGTAGAGCACCGAGCAGGTGTTGTTGCGGGCGGCGAAGAGGAAGTTGGTGCCGCTGAGGACGTCCTTGCCGTCGCCGTGGACGGTGATGCAGAGGTCGCTGGGGTGGAGGTAGTAGGGCGGCCCGGTGAGGTCCATCTTGATGCCCATGTAGGCTTCGAGCTGGATGTCGCCCTGGTAGTCGTCCTTGCTCCAGATCAGCGGCTGGGTGTCGTTGTAGCCGCCGAAGAAGGACCAGCGCGGATCGCACTTCCAGCGGTTGATGGTCTCCCACACGCCCTTCGAGATCCACCACTCCACCGGCGCGCGGTAGAACGTGGTGTCGTAGGAGTTGTCGCTCCGGGCGTCCACCTTGGTCAGGTCCACCGCGCCGCCGCGGGCGGTGACGCCCACGTGGTTGCCGCCCGGCGGCGTCTGGCTGCGGTCGTAGTAGCCGAGCACGCACGTGTCGTCCGCGTAGGCCAGCAGGAACCGCCCGCGGCGGGCGAACCGCACGGCCTCCACCTCGGCCAGGTCGAACACCGCTTCGCTCTGGGGCTGGCCCTGCCCCACGATGATCTGCGCCACGGCCTTCTTGCCATCGGGCCGGGTTTCTACCACGAGGCTGTAACCACTGTCGGCCCGCTGGCCGTCGCCGGCCAGGATCAGCCGCAGCATCTTGCCGGCGCCGCCCAACATGCTGCCGTGGACGGCCACCTGGGAGTCGCCGTAGAAGTCGCCCCGGTGCCACACCACGCCGCCGCGCTTCGCCGCCTCATTGACCCACCAGGCGCCCGCCGGCGACGCCCACTGCGTCATGTAGGAGTCCTCGGTGAAGACGTGGGCGAACTGCACCTTCGGCTCGGGCTCGAGGAAGCGCACCTCGGCCTCGTCGAAATCCACCGGCGACCCGGCGCCGAGGAGGCCCGCCTTGCCCGCCACCAGATCGGGCTCGTAGGCCTCGAACACCGGCGCCCCGCCCACCCGTGCCCGGATGAAGCCACGCTGGTTCTCGAGCGACAGCTCGTGCCACAGGTCCGGCCGGAAGGCGACGGCGATCTCGCCGAGGACGAACGGCTTGCCCTCGCGCACGCGCACAAGCTGCAGCTTGTTGCGGTAAGCCGCCGGCCCGCGCCCATCGCCCCAGCGGAGCTGCACGTTGTTGTTGGGGTCGAGGTAGGAGCACACCACGCCCACCGCCCCGCCCGCGGGCGCGTGGCAGACCGTGCTCACCCGGTAGCCGGACCAGTCCTTGGCCCCGGTCACGCTGAAGCAGGTGTCGTTGCTCGACACCTCGCGCACGCCTGCATTCCGCGGCGCGTCCTCGCGCAGGTCTTCCGACCACTCGCCGTTGACCGCCAGCCAGCGGCCGTTGCTGTCCTGCCCGAAGGTGTCCAGCAGATCCTCGGTGCTCTCGACTTCCACGTCGTCCCAGTCGGCGAACGTCACCCCGTTGGCCCAGAGGCCCACCTGCCCCTGGCCGAACAGGTCCGAATGCGCGGTGAGCTTCGGCTGGTGGTCCAGGCTGGCGGTGATCTGCCCGTCCACCACCTCCACTGCCAGGCGGTACCACTGATCGTTGGCGAACCCGCCGTCGGCCGAGGCGAGCACCTTGGCCTGCCCGCCCTTCACCGCCACCAGCCTCAGCTCATGCCCCGCGGCGCCGCCGGCGGTCCAGCGGAGGGCGAGGTAGTTGTCCGGGTCCTGGAGGTAGAAGGTCAGCCCCACCTCGCCATCGCCCGCGGCGCGCACGGACGCGGCGAGCCGGTAGGTGTCCCAGAACCAGTGCCCGGCGGTGCTCAGGGCGGCCGGGGTGGGCCGGCCCACGCGGTAGGCGAAGGGATTGGCGCTGAGGCTGGGGTCCGGCCGCTTATCGGGCTTGGCGTCGGCATCAGACACGCCACTGGTCTCCCAGCGGCCGGAGCGCGGGGTCCACTCGCCCTTGGCGTCGCTGGCGCGCATGAAGTCGTCGGTGAACCAGACCTGCTCGAGGCCCTGCACGCTGAGGTCCTTGAACCGGAACTTGTCGCTGTCGCCGCCGACGGCCAGCCCGCCGGAGGGGAGCCGGTCGTCGAAGGCGGTGAGCCACACCTCCCCGTTGACGATCAGCCGCATTCGCCAGCGGTCGCGGCAGAGCGTGACGTGGAGCGGCACCTCGGCGATGGGTGGCCGGGCATCGACGGCCAGGAGGGTCTCGGCGCCGCGCGAGTCGCGCCGGACGAAGCTGGCCTTCACCTCGTCGAACCGCGCCGCGTAACACGCGCCGTCGGTGCCGGCGTCGAACACGATCTCGGCGTGCTCGCCGAGCGGCCACTCGCCGTCGACGTCGAGGGTGCAGCGGAGCTTGTAGCTCTCGCCGCCGGGCTCCTCGACGGGTTTCAGCTTGACGGCCGCGAAGGCGGCCGACAAGCAGAGCAGCGCGGTCAGGCTGCAAAACCAACGCATCGACCAAATCCCCACCGCGGCCGACCCGGCCCGCGGGCATGATTCGAGTACCCGATGGCATTGTACCCCGTTGACGCACACACGGCGAAAGTCGTTCCGGATGAGGTGGGGAGGCGGCGGGAGGAGGAGGCGGCCCGCACCGGAAGAGGCCGGCGGCCCGGGGGTCGGCCATGCGCCACTGGCCGCTGATCGGGCTGGGAACACTGCTGTGCGCCTGGCCTCCTCCTGCGCGGTCCGCTCCATCGGCTGCTGCTGCTGTGGCCACTGCGCCCCCGGCAGTTCACAGCCCGTACAACCCCGCCACACGTTCGTCGATCTCGGCCTCGATCCTCGTGATCTGATCTGTCAGTTCGGCGGTGGCGCCATGCACCTCGCGGAAGAGGGCCTCGTCCGGCGCGAGGTGTTTGATGCGGGCCTGCGCGCCGAACCGGGCTTCTGTCAGCGTCCAAGGCTGCTCCAGGACGTTTTTGCTGCTGGACTGCGCGGGCGACGTGCCCAGAGCGCGCAGGAACGCCTCCACCCGCTCGCGCCGCCGGGCGTGCAGAGCCTGCGCCTGCTCCGCCAAGCCGCCCACCAACGCGCGGTCCGAGTCGGAAGCGGCGGGGATGGGGATGGTGTCGAAGAAGATGGCCTGCATCATCAGGCGCCCGCCAGCACCCTCGTCGCCCAGGGCTGAGCAGGCCCGTCCGAACCAATCCCAAGCGGGTGCGGAGTTGAGCACGCCGATGAGGTAGTGGGTGCCATCTGGTATCAGGAACACCTTGTTGTTGACGAATGTGGCACTGTTGTCTAGCGTGAAGCGAGCCTCGCGAGCTATCTCCGGATAAAGGATCTTCGGCACCTCGAAGGCGGCGTAGTAGACACAAGCACGCAACTCCCACCAGTGATCGCCTTGGTCGCAGCGCGCTTCGGCGTCGGCTTGGAACCGCTGGAGGTGACGGAACACCGCCGGGTAGCGCCGCATCGGCAGGCCGATGTACGTCCAGACCAGGTACTGCTCTCGGAACTGGGACTCATACCGCCGCACGTCATCGCCCCGCAGCAGCGGCTTGAGGATCTCCGCGCTGCGCGGGTCCTCGTCGATCAGGCGGTCGCGCGTGGCCCGGTCGATGATGAACGCCTCGTTCAGGCCGGTCAGCACGCCTCGGTAGATATGTGTCCCGATCACCTCCCTCAGCCGCGGTCCGCTGGCCTCCATCTTGGCTCGCCGGGCCGCCGCGCTGGTCGAGGCGAGCCGGGCCTGGCCCGCACCGAACTGGCTGGCCGGGACCGACTGGCCGATCTGCGCCACGTGTTCGGCGACGCCCGCCCCGTAGCAGGCCGCCAGGTCCTTCACCACCGCCCAGAACGTCGGGGACGCGCCGCGTGGCCGACGTTGCCACAGGAAGATGCCCGGAAAGGTCGCGGCGGTCTGGAAGACGGGCAGCTCGCCGAAGTCAACGACCAGCCGGAGTGCTTGCTCGTCCAGCAGATGGCGCCGCAGCTTCTCACCGTATCCCGCCCGCAGCCACTTGTTCGATGAGATGAAGCACCCTACGCCGCCCGGTGTGAGGAGCTGGTGCGCGCGGCTGTAGAAGTAGACGTAGAGGTCCGCCGTGCCGCAGTAGACCTCGGGATGGGCCGGGCGGAGGCGCCGTTCCTTGTACGCTGTCCGGTGTCCGGTGTCCGGTGTCCGGTGTCCGGTGTCCGGTGTCCGGTGTCCGGTGTCCGGTGTCCGGTGTCCGGTGTCCGGTGTCCGGTGTCCGGTGTCCGGTGTCCGGTGTCCGCGAACACCTCTGCGAACTTCACCTGCCAGTCGAAGCCGGGGTCTTCCTCGTCAGCGGGACCGGGTGGCAGCGACGGCCCCTGGCTCGGCTGCGCAGGCCGGATCAGGCGCAGGTCTTGCCGATCGGGCCGCTCATGCTCCGCCAACCTCTCCCGCACCGCGTCTATCCTGCCGCGGAGGGATCGCTTCTCCTCCCCGTGCGCACTGAAGTGACGCCGAACCAGATCGCACAACTCCTCGACCATCGGCGTTCGGATCAGCTCCCGCTCGTCCGGCCGCGGTCCCGTCAGGCTGTCGCCCACCTCCACCTTGAAGTCCAGGTTCGGCAGCGGCTCAGGTTGGGCGCCTTCGTAGTCCACCGCCAGCGACAGCCACAGGCGGAGCCGGGCGATGTTCACCGCGAAGGGGTCGATGTCCACCCCGTACAGGCTGTTCTCGATGATCTCCAGCTTGCGCTCGTACATCGTCTTGGCGTCGAGACCCTTCGTCGCGAACAGGCACTGCCGCAGGTCCAGCAGCTCGTGCAGCATGCCGAGCAGGTAGGCGCCGCTGCCGCAGGCCGGATCGCAGACGGTCACGGCGCACAGCGCGGCAAGCACGCGCTCCGGGTCGCGCAGTTCGCCCGGCTCATACTTGTCCACGAACGCGGCGAGGACCGCAGGTCCCTCGCCC
>JACPDV010000047.1 GCA_016183835.1 Armatimonadota bacterium | reverse complement strand
CCGGCTCCGGCCCCCGCGCCGGGCGCGCCCGCGCCCGCCGGGGGCGCCGTGGCCCTCCCCGCCGAGGGCGCCGCGCTCCCGGCCGGGCCGGTCAAGGTCGCCGCCGGCGCCGCCGACCTGCTGGTCGTGGTCGACGGCCTCGATCCGGTAGTGGCGGCGGCAGGCAGTCCCGAGCAGGCTCTGCCCACCCTGGCGCCCGGACAGCACCTGCTCCGCGCCGTCCCGCTCGGCGCCGGGCCGTTGAGCACCGCGGCCGGCGAGCTGATCGTGCGGGTGTTCAGCGTGGGGCAGCCCACGCCGGCACTGTCCGGCTTCGACCGCCACGCCGCGCTGCTCACCGTGGGCACGCCCTACGGCACGGTGCCGCGCGACGCCGCGGGCAAGATCGGCCTGCAGCTCCGCGTGGACAACTGCCCGCTGGGGCCGACCGGCTCGAAGGTGCGTTGGTCGCTGGACGGCGCGCAGGCGGAAACCCTCGCCACCTACCCGCTCGCTGCCCCGGTCACGCTGGGGCCGGTCAACCCGGGCCAGCACACGCTCAAGGTGTGGCTCGAGAACGGCGACGGCACCACGCCGGCCAACGGCGGGCTGACCAGCGTGGAGCGCCGGTTCACGGTGCAGTGACCGGGCGGGAAGGAGCACCTCGCGAACGGCCCGAATGGGTCCTGCTCCCGGCGCCGGCAGCGGCCGATGGGACCTGGACGATCCGTGGGTCCGGGAGACCGCGCCGGTGTACGACTCGCTGGTGACGACCACGCTGTGGGCGTTCAACCTGGCCGCCCTGTTGATGACGCGTCGGTCGCGGCGCGCGGACCTCCTCCGCCGCGTCGTGCTGCGGAGCTGGGACCTGTTGGTCGGCCTGGCGGCGCTGCAGATGGCCTGGTCGCTGTGGTCATTGTGGTCGGGCCAGCCGGTGGCGATCAGCCTGGCGGTGTGCTGGCTGGGGGTCAACCTGCTGATGACCGTCAACACCGCCCGGCGCTACGCCGCGGAGTTGAGCCCCCAGCAGATTGTGCTGCTCTGCTCGTGGTGGATAGCCCTCTTGGCGATGGTGACGCGGGCGCTCTTCCTCGCCCGGTCGCCGGACCTCGTGTAGTCAGGCTCCTGGTCGGCACGGTGGCGTATGCCGTGCTGGCCTACGAGATCTCCCTCACCCGCATCTTCTCGGTGCTCTTCCGGTCTCCGTATGTCTTCCTGATCCTCAGCATCGCCGTGTGCGGGCTGGGCGTGGGCGCGTTCCTGGCGGTGCGGCGCGAGGAGGACGAGCCCGACCTGGCCGGCCCGGCCCTCGCTTTCGCCCTGCTCCTGCCGCTGCCCCTGGTGCTGCTCCTCACCGTGGGCAAGGGACTGGTCGCGGGGGCGCGCGGCACCGCCGTGGCGCTCCTCACCGCCCTGCCGTATGTCGCCGCCGGAGTGCTCCTGGCGCGCGCCTTCCGCCGCCACGCGGGCGACGCCGGTCGGCTCTACTTCTGCGACCTTACCGGCGCCGGGCTGGCCGCGCTCACCACCGCGGCACTCCTCGCCCGGGTCGGCGGATTGGCCATGCCGCTCTGGCTGGGCACCCTCGCCGCGCTCGCCGCCTGGCTGGTCTGCCGCCCGCGGGGCGCCGCGTGGCAGGCGGCGTCGGTCGCGGTGCTGCTGGTCTGCGCCGGCCTGTTCGGGCTGCAGCAGCGGCGGCCGTTCCTCGACCTGCCTCCGGTGACCGTGCCCGACGAGGACGAGGACCGCGCCGTGTGGACCAAGCCGCTGTTCCGCGAGCTGGCCGATCCCCGGGCCGGGTCGACCATGCAGTACACGCAGTGGTCCGCCGTGGCGCGCACCGACGTGGTTTCCAACACCGGGACCGACGTGCTCTACATCTGGACCGACGGCGATGTGCCCACGCAGATGGAGCCGTTCCAGGGCGACCTCGGCAGCCCGCGCATGGCGCTCTACCGCAACTTCATCGGCATGGTGCCCTACGCCTTGCAGCCCGCTCCCGAGCGGGTCCTCTGCATCGGCCCGGGCGGCGGGCTGGACGTGCTCCTGGCGCTCCTCGGCGGCGCCAGGCAGATCGAGCCAGTCGAGATCAACCCGGCCATCGTGGACGTCACCGAGCGCTTCAAGGGCTTCTATGGCGACCTCTACCACCGCCCCGAGGTGGCCGGCGGGCTGGTCATCGACGAGGGCCGCAGCTACCTCTCCCGCGCGCGGCAGCCGTACGACGTGATCTACTTCGCCCTGGCCAAGAGCGCCACGTCGCAGCAGGGCGGGCTGGCGCTGGTGGACGGCTACCTCTACACCAAGGAGGCCTTCCACGCCTACTTCGACCACCTCCGCCCGGGCGGGCTGGTGGCACTCGTCTTCGACCGCTGGCACCTCGTGGACCGCTGCCTGACGACCGCCACCGCCGCGCTCCTGGAACGCGGGCTCACCGGTGACCAGGTGGCCGACCAAGTGGTCCTGCTGACGCTGCCCGAGGGGCGCGTGCAGGGCCCCTACCAACACCTGCTCCTGCTCCGCAACGGCCCGTTCGGCCCGGCGCTGCGGACCAGGCTCAAGGACGTGGGGCAGCGCTGCGGCCTGCAGCCGGTGTTCGTCCCGAAGCTCCGCGAGCCGCCGCCCTACAACGTGCTCCGGCAGCCGGGCGTGACCGCCGACGCCCTGGCCACGGCCATCGCCGGGCAGGAGGAGTACCTCCAGAGACTGGTCAAGGGCGGGCCGTTCGTCCGCCTCAACCTGGGCGTGCTGACCGACGACCGGCCGTTCTACGCCGACCTCTCGCCGGGGCTGCACCCGTTCCTCAAAGCGCTGCTGAAGTGGTCTCTCGGCGCCGGACTGCTGACCCTCGCCATCGCGGTGGCCGCCGTCGGCCGGCGGCCGGGGCGGGCGGGGGCCTGCTCCGTGGGCTACTTCGCGGGTCTGGGCATGGGCTTCCTGTTGGTAGAGGTGGCGCTGGTCCAGAAGCTGGTGCTGCTGCTCGGCTACCCGACGCTGGCGCTGTCGGTGATCCTCTTCGCCCTGCTGGTGGGGAGCGCGTTGGGCAGCCGGTTCTCCGCCCGCGGCACGCTGGCCGACACGGTGCGGCGCCTGCCGGTGGTGATGGGGCTGCTCGTCCTGGCGCTCCTGGCGGCCCGGTTCGCGCTGCAGCCGCTGACCACCACTTTCTTGCCCATGGCGCTGCCGGCACGGATCGCCGTGACGGTGGCCGTGGTGGGTGGGCTCGGGTTCCTGATGGGGCAGCCGTTCCCCAGCGGCCTACGGGCGCTCGAGGGCGCGCGCCGCCTGGTGCCGATTGCGTGGGCGGTGAACGGCGTGCTGTCGGTCACCGGCTCGGTCCTCGCGGCCTCCGCGGCGTCGCTGTGGGGCTACTCGGTGGTGCTCGTGGCCGGTGCTGGGATCTACCTCGTCACGCTGCTCCTCGCCCTTGGGTGGATGCCCTCGCGGACGAAGCAGGAGCCGGCCGGTGCGGCGGCGAACTGACGCGTCAGGGAGAGGCCCATGGGCGTAAGGGTACTGGTGGTGGAGGATGACCACGCGATGGCCCACCTGGTCATGCGCGCGATGGAGCGCGAAGGCCACACGGTCACCACCGTGCACTGCGCCATCGACGCGGGGAACGCCCTGGCGGCGGGGGAGTTCGAGCTGGTTGTGCTGGACCTTTTCCTGCCCGACGGCGACGGCCTGGCGGTCTGCAATCAGCTCCGC
The DNA here is from genome assembly GCA_016183835.1 of Armatimonadota bacterium. GTDB lineage: Bacteria > Armatimonadota > UBA10988 > UBA10988 > UBA10988 > JACPDV01. The sequence goes on along the minus strand of JACPDV010000047.1, from coordinate 208 downwards.
GAGGTGCACGACGTGCCCGTCCTGATGATCTCCTCGCTCGATGCGGAGCTGGGTGAGAGCGTGGTGGGCACCGCCTACGGGCCGAACGCGTTCCTCGCCAAGCCGTTCAAGTTCGAGGAGCTCGTGACGCACGCCCGGGAGCTGCTGGCTTCGCACGAAGCCTGATCAGGTCAGCCCGGCGCGGCGCCACACCTCTCGCAGGTAGGCC
>JACPDV010000369.1 GCA_016183835.1 Armatimonadota bacterium | reverse complement strand
CTTGGCGTCCCGGCTGACCATCGACAGCTCGAACACCGTCACCAGGTCCTTGCCCTCCGCCTTGTCCTGCGGCGACTGCCAGGCCACCATGACGCGCAGTCCGTACGCCGCCGGCTGGCCCAGCGCGTCTTTCTCGAAGACGAACCAGTCGCCGTCAATGCGGATGTTGCGCACCACGCTCTCGTCGCCCTCTTCGCGATGCGCCATCAGCCACTTGCGCGACTCGGCGAGCAGCTCCGCCGGTTTGCCCGGACCCGCATAGTCGGGGTCGTTCGGCTTCCACACCCGCGCGTCGGTGGCCTTCTCGATGGCCGCCGCCACCGCGTCGTGCTGGTTCGGCAGGTCCGCCAGGAGCGCCTTGACCTCCGCGTTGTCCGGGTCGAACTGCAGCGCCAGATCCAGCTTGGCCTTCTGCTTGTCCACCATCTCCACGCGGATGAACTCGCTGTACTTGCCGATGTTCTTGAGCAGGTCCTGCACGTCGGCGAGCAGCTTGCCGGCCACGCCGCTGTGGGCTTCCTTGATCTTGTCCAACCCGCCGCGCAACTGGTCGTACAGCCAGCCGGGTCCCGGGTTGTAGTCCAGCCGGGTGCCGCGCGCCTTGGCCAGGTTGTTCTCGACGTCGATGCTGGTGTTCCCGTACTTGGCGGTGAACGCCTCCAGGAGCTTCACGGCCGCCGGGTAGTCTTCCTTGTCGTAGGCGTTGAGGACCTCGAGCTGTTCGGCCAGATCCTGCTGCATCTGCTGCTCGGTGCCCGACGTGCCCAGGGCGCGCTCAGCGGCCTCGAACGCCGCCTTGCCCTTGTCGTAGGCGTTCTGGAGATCGGCCACCTCTTTGTCGATGGCCTCGCGCGCGTCGGTGGTGGCCTGCACGGCCTCGGCGCCGGACCCCTTAAGCCGCGTCACCTCTTTCACCACGCGCTCGAAGGCCGGGTGCTTCGGCAGGTCCGCCGGCACGTCCCCGTTGCCCTCCAGCAGCGTCCGCTTGGCCTCGTCGCGGAGCATCTGCATCCGTTTGTCGAGCTGCTCGAACTGCGCCGTGGCCTCGTCCACCTTCTTCTCGCGGATCATCTGCGCGGCGTCGGCGGCGTGGTCGCGGATGGTCTCCATGCGGCTCCGCAGTTGCGGGTTGATCGGCTTCTCGCCGAACCGTGCCAACGTCCACATGCCCACCGCCTGCCACTTCTCGGCCACGGCCTGCATCGTCTCGCGCGCCTTGGTCAGCTCGGCGTCGTCCTCGGTCCAGCCGTCGGCGATGGCCTCACCAAACGTGTCGAACGCGTCCAACCACTTGTTGCGGAGCTGCTTGCCGATCTGCTCCCGCGGCGTGGAGCCGTCGACCGGCTCGTCCAGGAGATCCTGCTCCTTCAGCGCGGCGAAGCGGGCGACCTGGGCCGCCCCCGCCTCCTCGAGCCCGGCGGCCGCCTTCACCGCCTTCTGCTTGACATACTTGGACGGCACGGCGAAGGCAGCTATGGGGAGCAACAGCAGCATCGCCACCGCGAGCTGGCGAGCGTGGTACGACATGAACTTCCTCCACGAGCGTCCCCCGCTCACGTGGATTGCTGTCCGACGGTCGCCGGAACGACTGGCGCCACGGCGCCCCGACCTTGCAGGGGAGCCCGGCGTCCCTGTTCACTGCGGGACGCGATCGCGGATCGTCACCTGGCCATCCTCGTCGATGGTCTGGTGGTCCACCGTGATGCAATAGAGCGTGCCGATTTCGTCCTGCCGGCGGTAGAGCTTGCCGATGGCGCCCGTGTCGTCGTACTGCACCTGGAAGTGCGGCCGCAGCTCGCGCGCCAGGCCTTGCGCGCAGGCCACCAGCTCGTCGCGGTTCTTCGCCAACGGCAGGATTGCCGCCTTGATGGGCGCCAGCGCCGGGTGCAGCCTCAGCACCGTGCGGCTCGACTTCTGCCCCTTCTGGTCGAGCAGCTCCTCCTCGACGTAGGCCTCGGTGAGGAAGGCCAGCACGTTGCGATCCACGCCGGCCGAAGGCTCCACCACGTGGGGCACCACGCGGCGCTCGCTCTTCGTGTCGAAGTAGTCCAGCGTCTTGCCGCTGAACTGCGCGTGCTGGCTGAGGTCGAAGTCGGTCCGGTTGGCGATCCCTTCGAGCTCGGCGAAGCCGATGGGAAAGCGGTAGAGGATGTCCACCGTGCGCGTGCTGTAGTGCGAGCGCTTGTGGTCGGGGTGCTCGTAGAGGTCGAGGTTCTCGCGGGCGATGCCGTAGCGCTCGTACCAGGCCAGCCGGGTGTCGATCCACTCCTGGTGCACCCGCGGGCCGTCCTCCGGCCAGCAGAAGTACTCGATCTCCATCTGCTCGAACTCGCGGGTGCGGAAGGTGAAGTTGCCGGTGACGATTTCGTTCCTGAACGCCTTCCCGACCTGCGCGATGCCGAAGGGCAGCTTGCGGCGCATGGTGACCAGGACGTTCTCGTAGTTGACGAAGATGCCCTGGGCGGTCTCCGGCCGCAGGTAGGTGATGTTGCCCTCCACCGGGCCGACCTGTGTCTGGAACATCATGTTGAAGGCGCGCGGCTCGGTGAAGCTCTCGGCCCCGCCGCACGATGGGCAGAGCTTGGGCGTGCCGTCGGGCGAGTCGATCACCATCGGCACGGCGGTCACGTCCCAGCGCTTGCCGATCTGGTGCGTCTCGCGGCCCTTGGCGAGCGCCTCCTCCTCCTCCCCGGCCTCGATGGGATAGTGCTTGGTTTCCTCGCCGTGGGAGGCGACGATCAGCCACAGGTGGTCGGCGCGGAAGCGGCCCTGGCAGGCCTTGCAGTCGACGAGCGGGTCGTTGAACACGGCGACGTGGCCGGACGCTTCCCAGACGCGCGGGTGCATGAGGATGCTGGCGTCGAGCGGCTCCATGTCGTCGCGCTCCTGGACCACGGCGCGGAGCCAGGCGGCCTTGATGTTGTTCTTCAGGAGCGTGCCGAGGGGGCCGTAGTCGTAGGTGCTCTGGAAGCCGCCGTAGATGTCGCTGGAGGGGAAGATGAAGCCGCGGCGCTTGCAGAGGGAGACGAGCTGTTCCATGGTCACCATCGGGCACTCCTCGGGCTCGGACATGATACGGGTGGGGCGAGGGATGGTCAACCAAGGCGCCTACCCCCTACCCCTCCGCCACGCGCTCCTCCCCGCAGTAGACATTGAACCCCCCATCTCGCACGAACCCGCACAACGTCATCCCGCACCGGGCCGCCAGCTCGACCGCCAGGCTCGACGGCGCGCCGAGGCCCACCACCACCGGGAAGCCCGCCCGCCGCGCCTTGTGCAGGATCTCCCAGCTCAATCGACCGCTCACCGCCAGCAGGCTCTCGCCCGCCGCGAGCGCCCGGTCCAGGAGCGCCGCCCCTACCACCTTGTCCACCGCGTTGTGCCGTCCCACGTCTTCCGCGCAGCGGAGCAGCGTGCCGTCACGGTCGAACCAGCCAGCCGCGTGCGTGCCGCCGGTGCGGCCGAAGCCCTTCTGCGCAGTCTGAAGCTGCTCGGGCAGCCGCGTGATGGCGGCCGCGGTGACGGTCGGCCCAGCGGGCAGCGGCGGCAGCGGGTGGCGCTCCAGGTCGTCGATCACCTGCCGGCCGCAGACGCCGCACGCGGACGTGACCAGGGTCGCCCGGCCGGCGCCGTTCAGCTCCACCCCCGGCTCCAGCTCCACCACGGTGCGGTTCTCGCCGGCGTCGCCGTTGCCCTGCGCGCAGCCGACGACGATGCGGCGTATGTCGGTCCAGGCAGTGACGATCCCCTCGGCGTAGAGCAGCCCCGCCACGAGGTCGCGGTCGCGGCCGGGCGTGCGCATGGTCACCAGCCACGGGCGCTCATCGCCGTTCTGCCGGAGCAGCACCTCGAGCGGCTCCTCCACCGCCAGGTGGTCCCAGCAGCGCGCGCGGCCGCCATCGCGGATGCGCGTCAGGCTGTGTCGTGTCGTCGCGCCCACCGAGCCGGCCCTCCACCGCCTTACGGCCCTGCAAGCCGGCATTATACGACCGGCGGGCGCGTCCTCTGCGCACTCCTTCACTCGGCCACCTCGAGCGCCAGGTTGTCGATGTAAGCCACCCCGTCGGCGTCGCCGTCGGCGCACATCACGAGCCCGGTGAGCTGACGGAACTTCGGGCTGGCATACGGCGCGCGGTGCGCGGCCGCGGAGCCGTCAGGCAGTCTGACCTCAATCTCCCACGCCGAGGCCGCGCCCGCGCCCAACGCGAAGCGGATCGTAACGTGACTCCAGGCGTCGGGCCGAAGCGTCGACACGGTGTCCCCGCCCACCACCACCCGTCCGTCCGTGAGGAAGCTCACCGACGGGCCGGCCCAGTAGTCGGCCTGCTGCGCCGTGTCGTAGTCGCGCAGCTCGACCGACAGCCGCGCCGGGTCGGCCGCCGGCCGCCGCAGGTCGAACGAGAGCGCCACCGGCCCCTGCGCCACCCGCCAGCCCACGCGATTCAGGTAGGGATAGAACGTCCTGGCGAGACCCTTCCGGTCCTGGAACCTGAGGCAGCGCCGGCCGCTGGCGGCCAGCTCGTCGGTGACCCCGAGAGTGGCCTCCGCCGTGGTACCGCTGCGGCCGAAGCGGCGCGGGAACTCGCCGACCGGGATGTCCTCGAAGTCCAGCAGGAAACTCGTCCGGGGCGCCGGGTAGGCGGTCATCTGCATCGCCTCGATGGGGTCGGGCGTGCAGCGGAGCTGCGCGGCCAGGGGCCAGACGAACGCCTTCTCCACGCCGGCTCGGCCGGCGATAGCGCGCGGGTAGTTTGCGTCGTCCGGCGCGACGCCGAGGTAGTTGGTGCGGATGTCGTGGTCGGCCGCGGTGTTCTGGTTCTGCACCAGCTTGGTCGGGCTCCAGCTCACGTTGTATTGGATGTTGTCCTCGACCAGGAAGCCGCTGCTGCCCTCGTCGAAGTAGAGCCCACACTGCCCGGGCGACGCGGCGAAGGGACCGGGCAGGTTGTCGTGCACCAGGTTGCCACGGATGATGGTGCCCGGCTGCCGGCCGAGGGTGTAGATGCCGCCGCCGTCCTGCACCACCCGCATCACGTGGTGGACCCGGTTGGCCTCGATCAGGTTGTCGCCGCAGGAGGACGGCCCTGGATCCCAGCACCAGCCCACCGCGATGCCGGTGTACGGGCCGTATGCGACCTCGTTGTGGACGATCCGGGTGCCCCTCACCACGCCGCACCAGATGCCGTTGGCCGAGTAGTGGATCAGCCCGGTGTGGAGGATGGTGTTGTCCTCGACCACGTTGCCTACGGGCAGCACCGGCTCCGCGGCGTTGCGGTCGAGGAGCTGCTCGCCGACCTTCACCCCGCCACCGCCGAGGTCGAACATCAGGCAGCCGACGACCGCGCACTCGCGGCACCCGCGGCCGAGTCCGATGCCGTAGGCACCCGTGTTGGCCACCACGCAGCGCTCGAAGCGGATGTCCCGGCCGAACGTGACCTCGATGGCCGAAGGCAGCGCCGGCTGGCCCTGGGAGACGTCGTAGCCCGCGGCGGGCACCGGCCACTCGGCGTGGGCGAAGGTCAGCCCGCGGAAGCTCACGTGCTCCACCAGCCGTGGCCCGACCGGCTCGCCGCGACAGGTGACGAGCTGCTCCAGCCGCGGCGCCACGACGGTAACGTCGTCAGGTGTCTCGCCGGGCAGCGGCAGGTAGGTGAGCGTCCCGGCCGGCCGGTCGAGATACCACTGCCCGGGCTTGCCGAGCGCCGCCTTGAGGTTCTCCAGGTAGTAGGGATTGCGCTCGTCCTTGTACCAGCTCCCGATGCGGAAGGTGGGCACCGACGTCAGCCGCACGATGCAGTGCTCAGGGTCCAGGGATTCGATCTTGAGCCGCGAGGCGCTCCAGCCGTGCAGTGCCACCAGCTCCACGTCGGGCAGGTCGGGCCAGGGCTGCAAGTCGCCGGGGAAGCAGACGAAATCCTGCTGCGCGGCGCGGTGGGCCTGGGACTTCCGCGCGAGCGACCAGGTGGTGTCGGCGATGGCCAGCATCCCCTTGGTGGGGCGGAAGCGGCGGGTGAAGAACGGCTCGCCACGGCGCTGGACGAAGAGCTGGCGAAAGGAGCGTTGGCCGTCCCGCACCTCGGGGGCACCACCGTCCATCGTTCCGGGCCGTTGCCGCGCTGGACCTGCCAACCGGTGACGGCCGCACCGCCGCTGATCACCACGCGCTCGCCCTCGGCCGCGCGCCAGATGACAGGCTGCTCCGCGGTGCCCGAGTCGTCCGGCGTGAGCTGCAAAGTCTCGGCCAGGGCGTAAGTGCCGCGGCGGATCACCACCTCCGCGCCCGCACGCTGCCGCTCCGCCCGCACGGCCTGCTGGGCGCGGGCGAGGGTGGCGAAGGGGCCGTCGGTGGCGGCGGCGTTGGGCTCGGCGAGCGTGCCGGACCAGGTGTCGCGGCCGTTGGTAGCGACGAAGAAGGTGGCCGGGTTCTGTGCCCTGGCCGGGAGGGCGACCAGGAGGGCGGCGTACCACAGGAGGCTGCGCATGGATGGCTCCGCTGGCCGGCGCGCTTCGGCGGGCCGCCGCGCAGGCCTCCCGGCGGCGCGCACCGCCCGTCTTCATGGACAATCAGACCCGCAAGACGCTATAGTTGGCGCATCCGAGCCGAACCGTCGGAGGAGCCGATGTCCATCGCCCGCCGTGCGCCGGACCTGGCGCAGATCGCCGCCGGTCGCCTCGCCGAGCCCGCCCGCACCGCCGCCGAACGCGGCGCCGCCAGCTTCTACACCGACCTCGGCCTCCCGCCAGACACCCTCCGCGTCTGCCACGGCACCTCCTGCGTGCTCCACGGCGCCGAGCGGCTGCACCAACGGCTGGCGCCCGAAGCCGCCTGCGGGCACGCCTACTGCCTCGGCCACTGCGACCGCTCGCCCGCCGTCCTCCGACCCGACGGCAACGTGGTGGACGCCTGCGACGACCGCGCCACGGACGAGGTCCTCCACGGCGACGGGGCGGGGAGCGTGGACATCCGCGCGCTCTGCGACCAGCCCATCGTGCTTGAACGGCTGGTTCACGGCGACCATTCATCGCTGGCCGCTGCCCGGCGCGCCGGAGTGTACGAGACGATCGAGGCCGCCGTCCGCCGTCCGCCCGGCGAGCTGCTCGACACCGTCCAGCGCGGCCGGCTGCGCGGGCGCGGCGGCGCCGGCTTCCCGGTGGGCGCCAAGTGGCAGGCCTGCGCCGACACGCCGGCCGAGCGGCGGTTCGTGGTGGCCAACGGCGACGAAGGCGACCCCGGCTCGTTCGTCGACCGCGTGCTGATGGAGCAGGACCCCCACGCGCTGCTCGAAGGCATGGCGCTGTGCGGCCACGCCGTCGGCGCACGCGAAGGCGTGGTGTTCATCCGCTCCGAGTACCCGCGCGCGGTGGAGGTGATGCAGCGGGCCATCGAGGAGGCGGAGGAGGCCGGCGTGCTCGGCGGCTTCGAGGTGGTGGTCTGCCAGGGCATGGGCAGCTACGTCTGCGGCGAGGAGACGGCGCTCCTCAACGCCATCGAGGGCCGCCGCGGCGAGGTGCGGCTGC